>JACNFI010000200.1 GCA_014384665.1 Candidatus Cloacimonadota bacterium | reverse complement strand
TCCTAACAGGATTTGTAATCCTGTTTATTAAAACACCATTACAAATGGTGTTAGAATCGTTTCAATGCTTTGTGGTTAGAAAGTATTTACATATGAAAATTAGAATACCTATTATATTTATAATAACAACCTTATGGGTTAGCTTTCTCTCCGCTGATTCACTCCTTGATTCCTTTTTAGAAAGAAATGAAAAAATAAAAACTTTTCAAGCAGATTTCGAACAACGAAATTATTGGCCAGAGATGGAAATCGAAAAAATTTCTTACGGAAAATTAGTTACAAAAAAAAGCAACATTCGCCTTGAATATTCTAATCCAAATAACCAACTGATGGTTGGAAATGAGAATGAGTTGATATTCTATTTCCCAGAAGAAAAACAAGCGATTATTCAGAACGCAAACTATTGGCAATCCTTGTTATCACCAGAACTTTTGAGCAAAGAATATCTGAGTTACTGCAATCTTGACTCAACTTTTGTCAGCAAAGAAAGTTACATTTTCAAATTTTCTACAAACAAAAAAATGGATGATTTCTCAGAAATCGTAATACAATTTTCAAAATCTGATTCATTGATAACATTCTTTGAATATAAAGATAAATATGATAATGTAGTTGGATTTAAATTTTCAAATCATATTATAAATCAGGCGGTTTCTGACTCGCTTTTTTCTTTTGAAATTCCAGATAGCATAAATGTGCTTGACCAGAGAATTCTCAAAGGAGATAAGGATATTGGGGAATAAGGAAATAAGGATATAGTAAAATATGAATAATGAGATTATAGAAGAGATAAGAGCAGGAGAATCTGAAGTTGTGGAATTCAAAAAATCTACTGCTGAATTGAAAAACGCTCTTGAGGATATTTGTGCATTTGCCAATCATAAAGGTGGAACACTAATCTTTGGTGTTGAGTCAGATGGCAATATTGTAGGACAAGATATATCAAATTCCACCATTGAAAAAGTTGCTACCCAAATCCTGAATCTTATTTCTCCTAAAATTTATCCTCTTATTGTTAAAGTAAAAATAGAAGGAAAACATTGTTTGATGATTAATTTAGAAAATAACTTTGAAAAACCGTATTTTTATAAAGGGAAAGCATACAAAAGGGTAGGAACATCAAATTCTTTTCTTTCTACTTATGAAATTGAGAAACATATTTATGAACGGGACAATGAGAGATACCGCTGGGAGCGAGGAAAGGTTGGAAAGGATTGGAGTCTAATTTCAGAGGAGAAGGTTAGAGAATTTCTCCACAAAGTAAATTTAAAAAGAAACTTGAGTCTTGATGAGAACGAGGATATTCCAATTATCCTTGAAAAGCTTGATTTGCTTAATAATGGCGAGATTATAAAAGCAGGTATTCTAGCATTTGGAGAGTTTCCGCAAAAACTTGTAGATATTGCAGTTAGCAAGTGCGCACGATTTAAAGGATTAACCAAATCCGCCCAGATTGTTGATTTAAAAGTTTTTAAAGGCACTCTTTTTGAGCAGGTTAATGTAATTGAAAATTTCATAAAAAATCATATCAGACTCCAAACAGAATTAACAGGAGATTCCTGGGAAAGAAAAGAGAAGTGGGAATATCCTATAATTGCCTTACGAGAAGCTGTTATAAATGCACTTATTCATAGAGATTATAGAGATTTATCTGAAACAGATATTGCTATCTTTGATGACCGTATTGAAATCTGGAGCGCAAGCAAGTTGCCTAAAAAGATAACCGTTTCCGATCTATTAAAACCACACCGTTCAGTATTGCGGAATCCCACGATTGCAAATCTGTTCTTTCTTGCAGGTGAAATTGAGAAATTTGGTACTGGTATTAAAAAGATGATAGATGCCTGTAACAAATTCAGATTGCCAATTCCAGAGTTTGATAACTCTTCTAATGCATTCTTCGTAACATTTAGGAAAGCTAAATTACCAGAAGAAATTATGAAAAATTTAAGTTTAACTGAAAGACAGAAAAAAATATTGGAATATGTCTTATTGCATAGGAAGATAACAAACAGAGATTATAGAAAACTATTTCCCAGTATTTCTGGAGAAACGGTCCGATTATGTCTTAATAATCTTGTAAAGAAGGGTATTCTGGAAAAGGTGGGCACAACAAAAGGAACTTTTTATATCTTATCTCCAAAATTATTTCCAAATTATCTCCAAATCTCCAAAGATATACCAAGTAAACCTATTGAATAAGAGATATTATCGCTTAAGGCGGAAATGAATGCCGAAGTTTTGCCGAAGTTTTGCCAAAGTTTTGCCGAAGTTTGATATACTCACAATAAAAAATATCTACCGTGGGTATTTCCAAAATTATCTCCAAATATCTAAATGAAATATAATGTTGTTTCTAATATTTTTCGTGGTTTTTCGTGTGATTTTGTGGCAAAATAATATCTTGGAGTAAACAATGATTGCATTAATAATGGCTGGCGGTATTGGAACACGATTTTGGCCTTTGAGCACAAAAAATAAGCCGAAACAATTCTTGAATATTCTCGGCAATCGCTCAATGATTCAGCAAACTGTGGATAGAATTTCATCACAAACTGATTATAAAAACATTTATGTGGTTACGAATTATGAGCAGAAGGAATTAGTAAAAGAGCACTTACCACAATTGCCTGCAGAAAATATTATTGCAGAACCAGTGGGCAGAAACACTGCGGCTTGTATTGGACTTGGAGCGATTTTGCTGTCTGATAAATATACTGCTGATGAAACAATGCTTGTGCTCCCTGCTGACCATTATATTGGAAAGCCAGAAAAATTTTTAGAAATTGTTTCATTCGCTTCACGATTTGCCAAAGAAAGTAAAAATTTAATTACTTTCGGAATTAAACCTACTTTCCCGGCAACAGGATATGGATATATTGAATCTGAAGAAAAAATCACCGATGGGAAATTCCCTATTTATACTGTAAAAAGATTCAAAGAAAAACCAGATTTGGAAACTGCAAAAGCATTTGTAAGTTCAGGATATTTTTTCTGGAATAGTGGTATGTTCCTTTGGCGAATTGATGCTATTTTAGATGCAATCCAGAAATATATGCCCGCTCTGTTCCTCAATCTGACCAAAATTAAGGAACTCCTGAAAAACAAGAGATGTTCAAAAATTAAAGAAATTTATCAAAATCTAGAAAGCATTCCAATTGATATTGGAATTATGGAAAAGGCGGAAAATGCCACAGTTATTCCCATAGATATTGATTGGAACGACATTGGCAGCTGGCAAGCAGTTTATGATTTGATGCCAAAAGACGAAAATGGAAACTGTTTTACTGGAAATATTATCAACCATAATTCAAAAAACAATTATATTTTATCAGAGAATAAGAAAAAAACCATCGCTCTTGCTGGAGTTGAAAACTTAATCATTGTAGACACAAAAGAAGCACTTTTGATTTGCAAAAAGGAAAAATCCCAGGATGTGAAAAAGATTGTAGAGATACTAACCCTCAAAAAACAAGATGAATAAGAATATTTTCCGATTCCCTCAATTCATCAGATTTGCAACTATAATCTTCGCATTTTTGGCACTAATATGGGCAATTCATTTCATCATTTTTGAATTTGGGCAAGCACAAAAATGGTTTCAAAAAGCCACACCATTTGTAATTCTCCTTTTAGTTATAAATGTTCTTCGGAGAAATTTATTAACTCCGAATTCAATTCACTTTTACAATGATTATCTTGAATTTAAGTTTCTATTAAAAGGGGCTATAAAGATAAATTGGAATGATGTAAATAAATTGGAATTCGGAAGTAAAAGACTTAAAATGATTGTGTTGACATACAACAAAAATGGAAAAGACAAACTAATTTTTATTCCTCGTGGAATCCGTGAGATAATCACTGCACTCAATCGGATAGCAGAACACTCCCCGAATTTGCAATTGGATGACTTTATGAAGACAGTAATTAAAAACGAAACTTGAAACTGGAAATTTGAAATTTGGAGAGGAAGCGTGGAGGTAATTTTAGGATAAGAAATGGCAAAAACAGGTTAATAATTTTCAGATGTTTCGTTTTTTCAACCCTATTCAGCCGAGACAAAATTATAATTCTAAAATAAATCTTTGCGTGCTTTGCCTGTCCCGTTAAATGCAATTTACCCCGTAAAGTGGATACCTACGTAACAGGGAGCTATTTAATCGGGGCGACTCTGCGGTGAAATCTACCAATGAAAAAAGTTCTAATAATAACTTACTATTGGCCCCCTGCTGGTGGACCTGGAGTTCAGCGTGTTAAACATAAATGTGCAAACATAGAGTTGAGTAAAAAAATATGGAGGCGTTATGTTATCTAAAGCAATAGACTACCAAAAAAGTATTAATGAAAAAATCAAATTTCTTGATGAAGAAAAATTGCAAGAAATTTATCGAATTGTGGAAATTTTTTATAAAGATTTTGCTGTGCAAAAGAAAGGATTGGAAAAATTTTGTGGGTTTTTAAGCGATGAAGATGCGGCTAAAATGACGCAGTTAATTGCTGAAGAATGTGAAAGGGTAGATTATAATGAATGGTAAAATACTTTTAGATACAAATATATTAATTTCCTTTTTTAATGGAAATATTGAATACAAAAATAGGTTGGAAAAATTACGAATTTTTGTCCCTACGATTGTTTTTGGTAAACTTTATTTCGGTGCAGAAGAATCAAAAAATAGGCTTCAAAATTTGAAAAAGATAGATGAATTTAAAAAATACTGTATAGTTTTAGATGTTGATGATTATACCGCAAAAATTTATGGAAAGGTTAAAAGTAAATTAAAAAAGAGAGGGAAACCAATCCCAGAAAACGATATTTGGATTGCTTCAATTGCAATTGAAAACAACCTACTATTAGCAACACAGGACAGTCATTTTGAAAATGTTGAAAACATAAAAATTGAAAATTGGTAATATTTATGAAAAAAGTTCTAATAATAACTTACTATTGGCCCCCTGCTGGTGGACCGGGAGTTCAAAGAGTTTTAAAATTCTCCAAATATCTACCTGAATTCGGTTGGCAACCAATAATTCTTACTGTGAAAAACGGAGAATATCCCGCCATTGATGAAACACTGAAAGACGATATTCCCGAAAATTGCAAGGTTTACAAAACAAAGTCAATTGAGCCAAACTTGCTTTATAAGAAATTTACTGGAATGAAACCAGATAAGAAAATCCCCGTGGCTGTTTTGGCTGAGAAAAACCTGAATTGGAAAAAGAGATTGGCTAATTGGATGCGGATTAACCTATTTATCCCTGATGCTAAGATCGGATGGATACCCTATGCAGTAAGGAAAGGCAAAAACATTATCAAAAGTCAAAAGCCCGATATTATCTTTTCATCTTCACCTCCACCAACTGTGCATTTGATTGCTAAAAAATTGGCAAAATGGAGTAAGATAAAATGGGTGGCTGATTTTCGTGACCCCTGGACCAGAATTCATTATTATAACAAGAAGAGGAACAAAATATCACAATGGATTGATAATAAATTGGAAAATAAGGTTATAACTTTTTGTAATAAAGCAACTTGTGTAAGTACTCAATTTCCTGAATTAATAAATATAAAAGAAAATGTTAAGTTTGATATAATAAGTAATGGTTATGATGAAAGTGAAATGCAATGTAAAAGAAATAAAATTAATAGTTTTAATATTATTCATGTTGGAAGTATAAATATATCTAGATATTATGGAGAATTCTTTAAAATTATACGAAAATTGTTAAATAAAAATAGGTTGGATAGAAACAAAATTCAATTGCTTTTAATTGGAGAAGTAGAGAAGTCTATAAAACAAATGTTAGAAAGGGAATTAGTAGAATTTGATAATATAAAATTCATTGGATATGTTTCACATCAAAGTTCAATTAATTATATGTATCAAGCTAATATATTACTTTTATTTCTTGAAAATGTAGAGAATTATGAAGGACATATTCCTGGTAAACTATTTGAATATATAGCCACAGAAAATTTTATTTTGGGAATTGGTCCAAAATATGGGGATGCTGCTGATATTTTAGAAAAGACCAAAACAGGTAAAATGTTTGAATTTAACGAAATTGATGGTATAAAGAAAGAAATAGAAAAGCAATATGAGAATTGGGAAAAAGGGATTAAACCTGAAGTTAATAAAAATGAAATTGAGAAATATTCACGAAGAAGATTAACTTATAAACTCACTGAAATTTTTGATTCTCTAATATGAGTAAGAAATTAATTTTTATGCTTAAAAAGTTTGCGACTGATTTGAAATCCCCTAAAGTAAGATATAATATTAGTAATGATTTGCATTCTAATTTATTGAAATATTATTATTTTGTTTTTGAAGAAGAAAGAGTTTCTGCTGGCAAAGACCAGGCATTAATAAGTAAATGGGATAATAATGGTATTCCTCTAAATAAAACCTATATTGATGTAAAGGATAAGAAATATGTCTACTTTCCCATAACTATTGGACAGGTTGGATTGGCTGTTTTTCATACTTATTTAAAAACTAAATCTGAAAGTGATAAACAGCGATTTCTCAAATTTGTTGATTGGTTTTATGAAAATTCGGAGATAACTGACAATTTGGGCGTAAGATGGCTAACTGATGTATCTTTACCACAATATAAAAATCCCGGACCCTGGCAATCAGCCTTCTCACAAGGAAGAGGAATATCAATACTTCTTCGGGGATATCAATTAACAGGAAATAAAAAATATGCTGAAATGACTGAAAAAGCACTTATCCCTTTCACCAAACCAGTTTCTGAAGGCGGAGTAACTTCCTTTACAAAATGGGGACCCTTTTATGAAGAATATACTGCAGAAGTTCCAACTTTAGTTCTAAATGGAATGATATTTTCTTTATGCGGAGTTTATGATTTTGCCCGTGTTTTTCTAGAAAATAAACTGGCAAAAAAAATCTTTGATGAGGGCATACAAACATTAAAGAACACTTTACCAGAATACGACTTGGGTTATTGGTCACGATACAACTTATGCAAAGCAGATTGGTATCCAGAAATTGATCCTGCGACAATTGGATATCAAAGACTTCATATAACGCAATTGGAGATGTTGTATAGATTGACAAATGAAGAGATATTTAAAAAATATGCGGAGATATTTAAAGAGCAAGATAATTTATTAAATGCAATACGAATGTATGTAGAAAAGTATAAATCACTTAAGAAACTAAATAGACTATAAATGGCTGGAACTTTACTGTTAATTTCAAAAGATAAAAAAAACACCAAACAACTGCTATCAAAAATAGACCAATTGAAAACCTATATAAACAATACTTATGGCGAGTATTTCAAGAACATAATATTTAGAAACATATCGCCGTATTGCCATTTGGTTGAATTCAGACATAATGATAAAGAGAAATTTTATATAGATAAAGAAGGAAATTGGCTTGCTTACGAAGGCACTGTTTTTGCTCTTGACGAAACCAAAACTTATGATGCTGAAGATTTGTTAAATTTATACAAAAATTATGGTGAAGATTTCACAAATAAATTGGATGGACATTTTGTTATCAAAATTTATGATGCAAAACAAGATAGTTATCTGATTATCAATGATTTTATAAAATATAAAACAAATTTTTTTGCAGAAAGTGAAAATTTTTTACTATTTACTCCATTTTTGCTCACCACAGGGATAATAAAAAAGCTTGAGTTAGACCAGCATGCTTTTAACGAATTTATGTGGCGCTATTCTATTTTATCAGAAAGGTCAATCTTGAAAGGTGTAACAAGACTTGCGCCCGCAGCAATTTATAAAATTCAACATGGTAAAATAACTACAAAAAGATACTGGGAATGGCCTCACTATTATACAAAACTATCCTTCGCCAATTCGGTGGATAAAATGGTGGAAAGTATCAAAGAATCCGCGAGATTAATTGAGCATTCTTTTGGGAAGCCATGTCTGGATATGACAATGGGTCAGGATTCCCGGACAATTATATCTGCATTCACCAATCAAAACTTACCTTTTGTAACTTCTACTTATGGTAAAAGTGAATTTTTCGAAGTACAGGCAGTAAAAGAAATGGCGAAGCGACATAATATTGAAAATCATAATATACAATTAACTCAGAACTATATGGAAAATCTTTGGAATTACTTTGAAAAAGCAGTCCTTTTAGGAAGTTGTGAGTTGCCCGGGTATCTATTAGGTAGAATTTTATTTATGAAAAACGAACAATTAAAGCTTGGCAATGCGCTTATAAATGGCTCGGATGGGCAGTTTTATAAAAATGGTCTATGGATTGAAATGTATACTTTCAATTTTTACATAGAACCCAAAAAAGTTAACATTAGTTTGTTCTTAAAACTTAGAGCTTTAAGTAAGAATTATTTTGACAAAATATTTGAACCCGATTTTTTGGAAATTAAAAATGATTCATCTCATTATTTTGAAAATATTATTAAAAATACTATAAAAGATCATCTTGATAGTCCAGTTTCTATTCAAATGGACAAATTCAGTTTATATCGCTGGACAAATTTTTTAAACGCAACAAATAGTACAGGTTGTCTATTTTCAGATTCCCTTTCACCGTTATTAATGCGAAGGAATTTGGAGTTAGCACTTCAAATCCCTGTGCGATGGAAATTTAATAGTTCAAAGTTTCAACGGGCAGTAGTTTATAAATTAAATCCGGAATTGGCGAGAGAGAAAACCGATATGGGTGGAATTAATATGGTTCCTAAAAATGTCTTTACATATATCCCCTTCTGGTTTCGCTACTCTTATTTTCAATCAAGAAGATTGAGAAATAAAATCAAAACCATTTTAGGTATACCTGTTGATACGGAATTGCAGGAAGCTTGGGATTATTTGCCAATTTACAAATTACTTTTTCAGAATAAGAATTTTCAGAAGAATCTAATTTATGAAAATATGTATTTATCTGAAATTATTAAAGAAGATGAATGGAATAATCTTCTTGATAATTACAAAAATGATGATAATTTATCTCTTAATGATTTTGAATATATTTTTAAAATTGCAAGTATTGGATATTTTCTGAGTAAGGCAAACGTAATAAGAAATGATTGATGAAAATTGCCATTCTTGAATTGCACACTCATGGTGAATGCCTATATAGCTTTTGCAAAGCATTTGCGGGTTCAGAACACCAACTAACTATCTATGTCAATCATTCAATCTATCAAGAGCTGAGTGGTGAAAGTTTTATAGGTCAGTTTGATTGGAAAATTAAAAAACCAAATGTGTCAACTTGTAAATTCTTAAAAAGAAATATTAATTCTATCAATAAACATGAAATAGTTTTTATTGCTACTGTGGAATCAGATTTTCGAGCTTATGCTAAAATAAATTTCAAACCTGTGACAATTCTCAGAATACACAATGCGAATACATGGCTAAACGCACAAAAAAGTATAAATATTAGCTTTTCTCCATATTCTTTATACAAAGATATGTCCTACTTCATTCGAATTTTCCTTATGGGGCTTGATTGGTATTATAAAAATAATATTTTACACAAAGTAGATTATTTGACTTTCCCAAGTAGTAGCATAAGTCAATATGTACAAAAACAAGGACTAACCGCCAATTACAAAGTAGGGTCACAGATTCCTTTAGCTGTTTATGATTCAAAGTTTCTAAAAGAACCATCCATAGATTCAATTTCAATAACAGTTCCTGGTGGAATTGATGAACGAAGAAGAGATTACAAATTACTTCTTAAAGTGTGGAAACAAATTGTACCTGAATTTAAAAAAGTTGTACAATTGAACTTTCTAGGAAAAACAAAAGGAAAATATGGAAAAGACATAGAAAAAGCATTTGATTATTTACAAACTGATAATTTTATTTTTAAAAATTTTATTAAAAGAATACCACAATTTGAGTTTAATTCAGTAATGAAAAAAACTGACATTCTTTTATCTCCAATTCTTCTTGATACTCGATATAAGATTTACCATGAAAAGTACGGTTATACAAAAATTGCTGCAATTGAATCAGATATTATGCGGTATGGGAAACCCGTAATTTTACACTCGGAATATCCTATAAATAAAACATTTGCTCCGATAATTGACCAATATGATTCTAGCGAAAAGTTGGCAGAGCTGCTCTTATCCTATATAAACGAGGATCTATTGTTTGTTCGTACGAAGAACATTGAACAATTACTAGAAAATTATAAACCAGAGAAAATCCGCAAAAAGATTATTTACTTTTTCTCGTCTGCTGTTCAAAAAAAATAGTAATCTTGATTTCAAGAATCTCATCATCTAGAAGATTTATTTACTTGAAAGTAACTAAGTATCATAAAGAAATTTAACATAAAATATTATAGCTAAAGTGAGAATTAGGAGTTACACATATATGAAAGGTTTTTATAAAATTGTGATAAATTGGTTTGAAGGTTATTCCAATGACTAAAATTACAATCCATGGATTTTACGGTTTTGGGAATTTAGGTGATGAGGCTATTCTTAAAGCCATATTGCAAGAATTTATGAAAACACCAAATATTCAACTGGTTGTATTTTCGAAAACTCCAAAACAGACAGCTAAAAAGTATGGAATAAAAAGTGTAAATTCAAAAATAAGAAAAGGATTATTACGCATAATTTGGGAGATAAAAACAAGCAATCTGTTTATTCTTGGTGGTGGGGGTCTTTTAAAAGATTATGGAAAAAGTTCATCAAATCTAAAACATACGCTAAAATTACTTAGGCTTGCTCAAAAATTGAATGTAAAAACTGCCCTACTTGCTGTAGGTGTTGAAAATATAAGATACAAAGATTCAAAAAAATTACTTAGTGATATATTAAATAAAGTTGACTTGATAACTGTAAGAGATTGCAATTCAAAACAGATTTTGATAGATATTAAAATTACAAATAAAATAAAAGTAGTAACAGATCCTTCTGTATTGTTAGCTAATATTAACATTAGTAAAATTAAAGATATTTCAAAGCCACCGAAAGTAATTATTTGTATTCGTCATTGGTTTGACAAAGGATTCTTTATAGAAAATCCAGAAATTAATGATAACTTTATACGGTCTGTAAGTTTAGCGGCGGATTATCTTATAGAACATTATAATGCGAAGATCGAATTTATACCAATGAGGATTACATCTTATGATGACGATAGAATTGTTGCACAACAGGTTGTATCATATATGAAACATAAAGAGGGAGCTCATATACATTCATATGCGCCAGAGGTAGATGAATTTATTGAGATCTTACAGCAAAGTTCTTTAGTTATTGGCATGAGACTACATTCATTAATTATAGGGACGTCAGTTGGTGTTCCTGTAATTGGATTAGAATATATGCCAAAAGTTAGAGCATATATGGACAGTATTAGCCAAGGTGGATATTCTTTGGATTTAGAGACAATAACGAGTGAAAAATTAATAAGGATTATCGAAAAGACATTCAATAAATATAAAAATCGTTCTCAAATAATAGCCTCGGAAGTTTATAGGCTTCAAAAAATTGCCAGGGATAACATAACTGAATTAGTTAAACTCTCGGGAATAAAGCAATGATGGAATATGATATTTTATAAATTTAGATTGAAAGGAGCATTAAGTTGTGGAAAATCCTAGTAAGATAGTATTCTTTGGGGATTCAATAACTAAAGAGTATGTCCCTAGATTTGAAAAAGTTATCAAAGAAGAATATCCTAAGCAAGAGACTGAAATAATAAATGCTGGGGTAATCGGAGAAACATCAAGAGATGGTTTGAAAAGAATTGAGCAACTGGTGGATGAATCTCCACAAGTAGTAGTAATTGGATTTGGTATGAATGACTGGAGAAAAGGAATTTCTAAGGAAGAATTTAAGAAAAATATTTCCAAAATGGTAGATGAATTTGAAAACAATAATGCAAGAGTTATTCTGGTAACTTTAAACCCAAATCATCAAGGCTTTTTGAAAGGAACAAGTAAAGAAGTGGATGAATATAGTTGTATAATTAGAGAGATAGCAACGGAAAAGAGAATAAAAATAGCGGATGTAAATTCCCTATGGAGAAGAGAGATCAAACCTGTTCAAATTGGTCTCAAAGATGCGATACATCCCAACGACTTGGGGTATAGAGTAATTTGCAAGTCTCTTATGAATGTTGTTCCTAGACGCAATACAGTAGTGCTCTGGCAATACAATGGTCGTGAGGCAAAGTGTAACTATCGTTGTCCTTATTGTTATTACATAGGACTCCATCATCCGAGCGACAAGTTTTTTGGTAATATAGAACAATGGCATAACGGATTCAAGAGCTCCTTTGGAAACCAACACCTCGTGTTTTATCTTGCTTTTGGTGAACCAACCATTGGCAAAGCGTTTTATGATATTGTCGAAATGGTTAGCTCGGAACCCAACTGGGCATTGCGAATAACAAGTAATGTGTCTCAGTCTCTGAAGAAATTGGTCATAAGCAAGGTCACAAGAGAGGGGAGACTGCATATCAATGCTTCTTTTCACCCATTAGCGGTTAATTTAAAAGAATTTCTAAAAAAGATACTTTTCTTAAGAGAACATGGCATAGAAGTACCCATTGTATATGTAATGTATCCCCCATTTTTAAAAAGATTTGAATCAGATATTGCAATTTTCAGTAAGTATAACTTCATTATCCATGCTAGAAGATTTCAGGGAATCTATAAAGGTAAAGTATTCCCTTATGCTTATACTGATAGAGAAAGACAATTTATTGCTAGGTATTCTGATGATGGGATGATAAAATATATGTTAAATCCACAGCGCAATACTGGAGATCTAACCTTTTCGGGATTACATTTCTTTATTGTGGACAAAGTGGGTAATGTAGGGTATGATTCAAACCTATTCAAACCAAATACTCGATATCGCTATGTTTTTGGAAACATCCTTAAGGGAAACTTCTGTCCACTATTGGAACCAGGACCTTATCCGGGATCACGAGAGGGCACAGTAGACGGTGTGGCCAACCTTGTAAAGTTAGGTTATCATGAATTGGAAGGGAACAATGTATTATCCTTTGCTCGACAGGGGGGAGTATATCGCACTGATGATAATATCTTCTATAAGAATTTGCATACTAACTTCGATGACAGTCTAATAAGAGCAGAATATAATTTTCCTCCTCGCAATATTAAAGATAGATATTTCATATTTAGAAATCTGACTATGAGAAAATACTTAGGGTATTTAAGTGAAAGAATAAGGCAATCTTTTATCAAATTAATAATGAGTAATAAATTCATCCGAAAACAATTAAGATTTATCAAACGAGTTGTGGGTAGATGAAAATACTTTTTATTCCACTTGACACCTGTCTATAGTAATCCATATCAAGTGCTTTTACCAGATTCCTTAAGAGAGAAAAAGTTAATATTGTTTTTCGAAATTTTAATGATTCACTTTCAAATAATGATATGTTAAATAAAGTAAAAGATACTCTCAAACATTCTGCCATTTACAGTCTTGGCAATATTGCTACCAAACTAATAGGCATTGTTCTTTTACCTTTATATACAAAACATATAACAGTTTCTGAATATGGTGTACTGGGAATCCTGGAAATTACAATAATGATTCTGACTCAAGTATTGATTTTGGGTCAGTCGCAAGCATTTCTAAGATTTCACGATTTGGAAGAATATAAGGCAAAAAGAAAATCAACACTCTTTACAATATTTGTTTTTCTGTTTGCCATCGCGTTTTTATTCAATTTATTTGGTCAGAATTTAAACACAAAATTATCCTCATTATTTTTCAAACCATCTCAATTTACTATCTATTTCAAATTATGCTTTTATATAATTTTCTTACGAATCATAAATAACCTTTTCCTCAGTGTGTTGCGTGCCAAAGAAAAATCTGTATTTTATGCAACTGCAAATATAATTAAAATAGCCATTATTTTAGGATTCAATATCTATTTTGTTGCGTTTGCAAAGATAGGCGTAAAAGGAATTTTGTATTCATATCTAATCGGAGATGGTTTACTATTTCTTATTCTCTTTCCTAATATGATTTCTGAGATGATCCCGAAGTTTGATAAAAGAATATTAAAAGCGGCAATCCTCTTCGGCTTTCCATTAATATTTACATCATTAGCTGGAATGTTACTAAATATGGGAGATAGATATATTCTAAAACTTTTAATTAATTATAAAGAGGTCGGGCTTTACAACCTCGGATATAAAATTGCTGGAATTTTGAATGTATTTCTTATCCAATCTTTTTCTTTAGCATTACTGCCAATTGCTTATAAAATGTATGGGAAAAAAGGTGATAAAAGATATTAT
Source organism: Candidatus Cloacimonadota bacterium (assembly GCA_014384665.1). Classification (GTDB taxonomy): domain Bacteria; phylum Cloacimonadota; class Cloacimonadia; order JGIOTU-2; family JGIOTU-2; genus JACNFI01. The sequence continues at coordinate 6,617 of JACNFI010000200.1, read as the reverse complement.
AGCAAGATGCAGACTTATTTTGTATTTGTGCTTTTCTGGGCTGGGCTTGGTTTGGCATTCTTTAGTAAAGAAATCATTAAAGTTCTTGCCTTAAATCCTGATTATTGGCTTGCATATACAGTTGTACCTTACATTATTATTGCTTATATATTTAGCGGTGCGAAATCTGTAGTAAATCTTGGATTATACTTGAAAAGGAAAACAAATTATATTGCATATAATACGATTGGTGCCGCAGTCTTGAATATTGGCTTAAATTTTATTCTCATCCCTAAATATAAAATGATTGGTGCAGCAGTAGCCACAATTATATCTTTTGTTGCTCTGTATTTTGTTACATATTTTGTATCAAACCGTTTTTATAAAATTCCTTATGAAAATTTGAAACTTTTAAAGATGTTTGTTGTAGCAATTGTTTTATTCTTTTTATCTACTCTAACTGCAAACTTAATTATTTTGCCAAAAATTTTAATAAAAGTTGCGATGTTAGCCTCATTTCCTTTTATTTTGTATCCTATGAAATTTTATGAAGAGATTGAACTTATAAGAATAAAACAAAGTTGGAAGAAATGGAGAAAAAACTTAGTTAACTGGTGAACTGGTAAATTGGTGAACTGGTTCACCCCGTTAGATATTAATATTTTTGGTAAATATGTTATATTATCAGTTAATTGGCTAATATAAAAAGAGAAATATAAATTTTTTCTTATAAATCATCTAACGGGGTAAATTGGAAACCGATTACTAATTCACTGATTTACAAAGAGGTATAAATGGCTAAAAAGATAAAAAGAGAAATTAAACCAAGTAAGGTAATCAAAGAGAAAAAACCTACAATTAAACTAAAGGATTATCAAAAAAATCTCATCACTTTCGGAATAGTATTTGTGTTATTGCTTATCGTTTTTAGCCCAATGGCATTTCAAGGGATGCGTCCCGGCGGTGTGGATGTTATCGGTTCAAAAGGTAGTTCTCATCAACGGATAGAATTTCAAAAGAAAACAGGAGAAACCGTTTATTGGAATTCACCCGTATTTTCAGGTATGCCTATCTATCATCGCATTGGTGGAAAGGCATTCTCTTTTGATACAATATTAAGTAAATTTTTTAGCAAAATATTATATGTAAATATCTGGATTTATCTCATCGGATTTATCGGAATGTTCTTTCTTTTGAAATTCTTTAATCTGAATTATTGGTTGGCGGTGTTCGGGGGATTAGCTTTCATTTTTATTCCGCATTATATGTCGCTTTTAAGTATTGGACACTTTGCTAAATTCCGTCCGATAATGTATATACCGCTGGTTACATTCTTCTTTCTTTCATTTCTGAATAAAAAGAATATAATTTTCCCCGCCACAGAGTCACGGAGGCACAGAGTTAGGTTTTTTAATGTAATTTTTCCTCTGTGTTCTCTGTGTCTCTGTGGCAGTTTTGTCGGATTTATATTTGCTTTTTCTGTGCAGATTAGAACACAACATTATCAAATACTTTTCTACCAAATTCTCATACTACTTTTCACAGGACTTTACTATCTCATAAAAATGTTAAAAGAGAAGCAAATAAAAACTGCTGGTTTGAAACTTATTTTGATAGTTGCTGCTTCCGCTCTGATAATTCTAATGGTAGCACAACCTTTATTTGTAACAGGAGAATACACTCCATACTCCATTCGCGGGGGGACTGGAGAAAAGGGGTCTACGGGATTGGAGCTGGATTATGCAACAAGTTGGTCATTTCATCCAACAGAAATCCTGACTTGGCTAATGCCGAGATTTTTCGGTGGCACTTCGGGGGAGGTCTATACTGGGAATAAAGTGGAACAATTAAAAGGAAGACAAATTCCAGGTTATTGGGGACATATGCCTTTTACTCAAGCTTATGACTATATTGGTGTGGTTTTGCTTTTTCTTGCATTATTGGGTTTGATTTTGAATTTCAGAAACGGCTTTATCAAAACTTTATTTGCACTTTTTATTCTTTCACTTCTGCTCTCATTCGGTAGACATTTCCCATTGATTTATAATCTCTTTTTCAACAATATTCCATACTTTAATAAATTTCGAGTGCCTGCTATGATTTCTGTGATAATGCAAATAATTATTGTTATCTGGGCAGGATTTGGACTAAAAAGTTTAATGGAAAATGGAGAAGGGAAAACGGAAAAAGGAAAACGGAAGAGTGAGCCCATACCTATACTCCATCCTCCGTCCTCCATCCTCCGTCCTCCATACTCCATCCTCCGTCCTCCGTCCTCCATCCTCCATCTTAAAATCATAATTGGAATTGCTATTTTTCTAATCATTTTAGGATTGATTCCACAAATATTTGGCAATAGTTTTTCGTTAGAGAAGATTGGTGAAAAAGCTCAATATGAACCTCAAGTTATCTCACTTTTCAAATCAGCCAGATTAGATATGATGCAAACAGATGGATTAAGATTGATTCTCTTCACGATTTTGACTGCAACAATCATTCTGCTTTTTGTAAACAAAAAAATCAAACCGAACATTTTCTTTTTGGGAATAATAACTTTACTTTTGGTTGACCAAATTCCCTATGTAAAAAAGGCAGAGGGTGAACTAAACAATCCTGTTCAAATGGAGAAAGAATACTTTGCGAAGTCCTCTACAGATAAAGTTATTCTTCAGGATACTACTTACTATCGTGTATTTCCAATTACAGAAAATCCGTTTAATACAAATGATTGGTCGTATTATCACAATTCAATTGGTGGATATTCCGCAGCAAAACTTCGTATTTATCAGGATATTATTGAAAATTGTTTATATAAAGGTAAGAATCCACAACTCCCAATCAATTGGAACATTCTGAAAATGCTCAATACAAAATATATTATTTCAACATCGCAACTGCCAACAGAAAATCTTAAACCATACTATTATGATAAACAGAAAAAATATTTAATATATAAAACAGAAATAAATGCAAAACCTGCATGGTTCGTTGATAGAATAGAAATTATTCCTGATACTTGTAGAGAAGAGAGATTTGCTGCTCTTAATAATCCAAATTTTAATCCTTTCCATACTGCAATACTTGAAAAAGAACTTGAAGTTTCCGCCAAAGGCGGATCCTTTGGAGAAATACAATCACCTGACTCTTCTTATGTAAAAGTTCAAGAAGCATCATTTAATAAAATGCAATATAAAATCTATACTGATAAACCTACTCTTTTTGTCACCTCTGAAATTTATTATCCGAGAGGTTGGAAATGCTTTGTTGACGGTAAGGAGACAGAAATATACAAGACCAATCACATTTTGCGTTCAGTATATATTGATTCTCCGGGTGAGCATGAAATATTATTTAAATTTGTGCCCGACACATTTATTAAATATTATCATATTTCAATGATTGGGCATGTTATTGCATATTTACTCCTAATTGCTGCTGCTGTTTTCACAATAAAATGGAGGACGGAAAAACGGAAAACTGAGGACGGGAGAACGGATGAAAAGAATTGAGAAGTTTGAAGATTTAGAAGTTTGGCAAGAAGGGATGAGATTGGTTGTAGAAATTTACCAACAATTTAAAAAAATCAAAGATTATGGCTTCCGAGATCAAATCCAAAGAGCAGCAGTTTCAATTCCATCAAATATAGCAGAAGGCTTTGATAGAGGGTCAAATAAAGAATATATCCATTTTTTGTATATTGCAAGGGGTTCTTGTGCTGAATTACGAACACAGCTATATCTTGCTCTAAAAGTTGGTTTTATAAATAAATCTAACACTCTTGAGCTTGGACGGAAAACGGAATAAGGAAAAATGGAGGACGGAGGACGGATGAAAAGAATTGAGAAGTTTGAAGATTTAGAAGTTTGGCAAGAAGGGATGAGAATGGTAATAAATATTTATAAAAATTTAACAGATTGTAAAGATTATAGCTTGCGAGACCAAATACAAAGAGCAGCAGTTTCTATTCCGTCAAATATCTCCGAAGGATTTGATAGAGGTTCAAATAAAGAATATATACACTTTTTATATATAGCACGAGGTTCTTGCGCTGAATTACGAACACAGCTATATCTTGCCCTAAAACTTGGTCTTATAAATAAATCCAAAGCCACGGAACTTATTGATAAAACTCATAAAATTTCTGCAATGCTCTACAATCTAATCAAGACAAGAAAGGAAAAGTTCTAATGTCCCATCCTCCGTCCTCCGTCCCCCGTTCTCCATCCTCCGTTCTCCATCCTCCATTAATTTCTATTATCGTTCCCGTATTTAATCGTGCAAATGAAATTGATGAATTTCTCGCTTCGTTTTCAGCTCAAACCATTAAAGATTTTGAAATCCTAATTATTGATGACGGCTCAACTGATAATTTAAAAGAAGTAGTGGAAAAATATAAAAAAGATCTGAAACTGCATTATTTCTATCAGAAAAATCAGGGACCAGGTGCTGCTCGCAATCTTGGAATGGAAAAAGCAAATGGTGATGTTTTTGTATTTATAGATTCTGACTGCACAGTTCCGAAAGAATATATTGAAAATTTAGAAAAACATCTAAAGGATGAAGATTTCGACACATTTGGTGGACCAGATACTTACAAAGAGGACTTTTCTCCATTTCTTAAAGCCGTAAATTATTCAATGACTTCGTTTATTGGAACTGGTGGTACGCGTGGCACTACTGGAAAAAGGGTAAGTAAATACTATCCTCGTAGTTTTAATATGGGAATAAAAAAAGAGGTTTATGAAAAAATCGGTGGAATGAATGAACTTCGTCACGGGCAAGATATGGATTTCTCAAATCGGATTTATAAAGCTGGTTTTAGAATAAAATTTCTTTCCGATGTGTTTGTGTATCATAAAAGAAGAACTAATTTGAAGAGATTTTTTAAGCAAATTTTCAATTGGGGAATTACTCGTATCAATCTTGGAAGAATTGATAAAAATATGCTTAAATTCGTTCATTGTTTACCTTTTTTTGTGTTATCAGGATTTATGTTGACTTTGATTTTTTCGTTTCGGTTTCCAATTTTTTGGTTATTTTTTTCTATTGAGTGTTTAATTGCGGTTTTTATACTGTCATTTGCATTTATCCAATCTACATTAAAATATAAATCCAGCATTGTGGGATTACTTTCAATAGCAACTTTGCTAATACAGGTTGTTGCCTATGGGCTTGGTTTTGGTGTTGGATTGATAAAATCAATATTTACTAAAAAGGGTAAGTTTATAAGAGGGTTTACAAAAAAATATTATGAATAAGATTTTGAATGGACTCCACCCGTCAAACTCGATTTTATCGTGACCCCGTTTCGGACCTGGAGAATGAGGTTCAGTCAATTCATTAATTCTTGACAAATTTATTCATATTTTAGATATAAGTTATTACTGGGTGCATAAAATTGTTTGCATCTGTATCCAATAGATAATACCGAGCAAAAACGGAGTGCTGAAACGAGGAGCAAAGCGACGAACTTTCAGCATATTAGCATAGGCGAAAAGTTCACCCCGAGTAAATCGGGGCTCGTTTTCGCACTCCACCATAATTTTTAGAAATAAAGTAAACTATATCATGCTCCCAGTAGTATTTCATATAAAAAAGTGAAAATCTTTCAGGAGGAATATTGGTATTAGAAAGATATTTTGAAAATAGAAGAGAAATAATAAACAGGGCTCTTGATAGGTATCTTCCACCTGATGATACTTATCCCCAGAAAATCCATAAAGCAATGAGATACTCAATCTTTGCAGGTGGTAAGAGACTTAGACCCATATTTATGATTGCCACTTATGAAATGTTACTTAATCGCAGAGATAAACGTTCTATCCAAAAAATTCTGCCAGTTGCCTGCGCTATTGAAATGCTCCATACTGCTTCACTTATTCATGATGATTTGCCATTTATTGATAATGCAGGCGAAAGAAGAGGAAAACCAAGTTGTCATAAAAAATTTGGTAATGCAATTGCAATTCTTACTGGAGATGCACTGATTACCCAATCATTTGAAACAGTTTTGAAATTAAGAAATCATAAAAAGGCATTAAGCTGCCTGGAAATATTACTCAATGCTTCTTCAACTCGTGGGATGATTGGTGGACAGGTAGTTGATATTATATCTTCACAAAAAAGAGTAAAATTGCATGTGTTACGGGATATACATCTGAAAAAAACTGGAGCACTTCTAAAAGCTTCTGAACAGCTGGCGTGTGTTATGGCAAATGCTAATGAGCAAATTACTAATGCTTTAGCTGATTTCGCCTTAAATATTGGACTTGCTTATCAAGTTATTGACGATATTTTAGATGAAGTAGGTGCTGATGAATTATTATATAAAGAATCCGGAGAAGACCATAGAAATGAAAAAGTTACATATCCTGTCTTACTTGGAATTGAAGAATCAAAAAAACAAGCGCTTAAGCTAATCCATGATGCTTCAAATATTATAAAATATATGCCAAATAATGATGTCCTAATGGAAATATTGGAAACAATAAGAGATAGAATTCCCTAACCTGGACAAGCCCCCAGTTAAATAGAAAAGAAAATTTAACAGGGCAGGCAGAACCAAACAGGAAATATTAATCAATAATAAAGCCAATAATTTCTAAATCCAAATTCCTAATGTCAAATAAAATGACAAA
>JACNFI010000199.1 GCA_014384665.1 Candidatus Cloacimonadota bacterium | reverse complement strand
GTATTGACGAACCTGATCCTGCAATTTCCAAGATTGAAGTATCTCCCAACCCCTTCTCGTCCTCGACTACTATATCATATACAGGTAAGCAGAACTTACATAATCCATCAAAAATTAAGATTTACAACATTAAAGGACAGTTGGTGAAAATAATTACATCGTTCCCAAGCCAGTCTTCATTGCATTACGACTTGGTAAACAGGGGCTTGGGAACGAGTGGTGTGGGTGAAGCGGTTTGGGATGGGAGAGATGAGGATGGTAAAGAAGTGCAAAGTGGCGTTTATTTCTGCACATTTCAAAACGGTGAGAAACAAGCGGTAACAAAATTGGTACTTTTGAGGTAAGCTATCGGAAATTAAATTTGACAGAAAATAATTTAGTTATTGTATTTTGGTAAAGGTTTATCATGAAAGATAAAAATGAATTCGGGATTGCATTAAGATACACTATTAGCTTACCCCCCCTATATTATAACTTGCGTGCCTGTTGGCGGTTATGCAAGAACACATAATAATTATGAAAACAGAAATACTCAATTCCATCCCAAAAATATTTTATGCAAAAATAAATTCACATAATTTACACCTGTCTGCGAATTTCCCTAAGCAGGCAGGTTATTCCTCTTAAAGCTCTCGTTTGGAATTCAAGGAGTGTAACCTGAGAGCGGGATATGAAGTTGGGGAAATTACTTCTTATATGGAACTAACTCCCAAGTATAAGAAGGACATTTTACGGGAGTAAAGAAAAAATTAGGAGATAAAAAATGATTAAGAAAATTGTGGTACTCGCAATATTAATAGGGATATTAATTGCTGGGAATTTGCTTGCAGACGAAGGTCAAGTTGGATTATACTTAACTGTTCTAAGTGCTTACAATTCAGAACCATATCAGAATCAATTGGTTTACGCTACTATCAATGATGTAATCCAAGATAAGTATACCAACAGTAGTGGACTGGCTAAATACGGTTGGAAGGCGTCTTCAGGGATTTACTACATTGAAACAGAAATAAACGGTGAAACATATACTACAACCGTTGAGAAGCAAGCAGGAGTAATTGCTAATAGAACCTGGTATATCCAGGAGATAAAGCATGATCCCGAATGAGTAAACATCAAGGGAGGGGGTAAACCTCCTCCCCAATTCAATAATTAAATCAATAACTGTATTTATACGAAGTTGAGGTTTTGATGAAAAAACTATTTATTTTAATATTTCTATTAATATTTGTAAAATTATACGCCAATTATAACCAGCTACCTGGATTTCCATACATTGATGAATATGATACATCCTTCGGCATCCATGATGGTCCAGGTGTTTTAAATATTAATGATGACCCCTATCTTGAAATCATGGTTTCCCTTGGCAATAAAACATTTGCTCTTAACTATATTGGTGAATTGTTATGGACAGCATACACCCCAACAGAAGCACAGCAAACGATGTCTTTTGCCGATATTACAAATGATGGTTATTTGGAAATAATTCAAACTACAAGGAAGGGGTGGATATATATTTTAGACAGGAATGGTAATAATATTGACGGTTGGCCAAAACATTATGGAATTTATAATGTTTTAGGCTTTCTTACTACTGCAATTGCTTACGATCTCGATGGAGATGGAAATAAAGAAATATTATGGGGAAATAGTTATTATAATGATCCCTGTGGACTACATATTGTTACTCTTGATGGTGAATATTATACTGATAATTATCCTTTTTATATTGATGGAGGTGTTGCATGCCCCCCTGCGGTTGGTGATGTAGATAATGATGGGGTTCCTGAAATTGTATGCGCAGCTCATGATCATAATCTATATGTATTGAAACCGGATGGAACCGTTATGGCTGGCTGGCCTCAACTCGCTTATAATGGGGATGCCAATTACTGGATCACCGCACCTGTTCTTGCAGATCTTACCGGGGATGGATTCCTGGAGATAATTGTACCTGCTTCGGGTTCATACGAACATCCCGAAATAACAGGATTATATGTTTATAAATATAATGGTTCTATTCTTTCAGGATGGCCAAGGAGTTTTGAAGATCTTAACATGTGTCCACCTTCGATTGCTGATATTAACAATGATGGATTATTAGAAATCCTATGCGGATGTCATAATACATTTCAATCAAACAATACGATCTATATCTATAATGCTGATGGCACATATTTTTCAAATGCACCATATTATAGTATGGGAGATGTAAATGGTCCGATTATTATAGGAAATATTGATTCGACACCTGGAAAAGAGATTATATTTGATTCAAATTTAGCTGCTGCTGGCACTCCAATTTTAGGTTATATTGAAGGAAGGCATTATAATGGAGAAAACATAAACAATTTCCCATTACGTCAATATGGATTTACAACATCTAATAGTGGTGTGTTCGGAGATTTAAATCTTGATGGATGCTTAGATTTAGTGGTTTTAACTAAGGATCAATTCATAGATAGCTTATGGCTTTACGTATATAATCTTGAAGTTACCTACGATCCTCTACAAATAGAGTGGAAAACCTACCAGTATGATTTCCAACGACTAGGTCAGTATCATCCGCCTTTTTCCTTCGACCCACCAACAAATTTCCAAGCTTCAGCAGATTCTCATGGAATTAATCTTACTTGGATTCAACCTGCAAATGAAAGAAATTATGCCTATTCAATATTTAGAGATGATAACCTTCTTGCAAGGACACCATATACGAGCTTTTGTGATTCTCTTGTTCAAAGTTATACAACCTATCAATATTATATAAAATCTGTCTATGAGCAGGGATTTAGTCCTCCGTCAGAAGTTATAGAAATCACGACAGATTCAATATCTGTAGATAATGAAATTCCAATAACATTATCATTATCAGCCCACCCCAACCCCTTCTCAACCTCGACCACCATATCATATACAGGTAAGCAGAACTTGCACAATCCATCAAAAATTAAGATTTACAATATTAAAGGGCAACTGGTAAAAGTAATAAACTCGTTCCCAAACCCCAGTTTATCTGGGCGTAATGGAATGAAGACTGGTTTGGGAATGATAGAAGCGGTTTGGGATGGAAGAGATGAAAAGGGGAATGAAGTGCAAAGTGGCGTTTATTTCTGCACTTTACAAAACGGTGAGAAACAAGCGGTAACAAAATTGGTACTTTTGAGGTAAATTATCGGAAATAAAATTTGACAAAGAAAATTTATAGATTTCTTTGTTGAACATAATGAAAAAGGAAAATGAATTACTGAAAATTAGATTTTGTGAGATGATTTCTCTATGCCATCCTCCGTATTCCCACTTCACATTTTTCATTTTGCAATTTACCCCACCCCGCAACTTACGACTATTAAGTAGGTTAAACAAGTATAAATTTCATGTATTCATTTTCAATAGCAATTATATCTTTGTTATTGGAAAGAATAAATTCATTCTCTCCTGTCTCTCTATTCAAATTGGGTGGAGAGACGAATTTATTCGGTAACTAAATAAAAAGATAGTACATCAAATTTTATGATAAATAAAAAAAAGAATTTGCTCAAAAATGAGCAGAGGAGTAAACAATGTTTAAAAAAGTTTTAGTAACTGCAATCTTGCTTGGACTGTTTGTAGCAGGCAGCTTGATTGCAAACGAACCATTACCAACTTATTATGTTGAAGTTGAAATACATGGAACAGCAAATACACTAATAATTGGATATAAGGATGTTAATAATCAGTATTATTATTTAAGAACATATTACGATGTTCCAAGTGGAACTCATCCCTATAACTTTTATATACCTTATACTCAATATCCTCCTGAAACAATCTGTGCAGAAGGTTGGGGCTATGCAAATGGACCTACCCATGATTATGATGAGTGTGATGCACAATTGTATTATACTAATCACCTTGAATTATGGCTAAATGGTGCTTATCCTTACCCCTTTTATCCCGAACCACTGGAAGAATAAAATATCTCTACAGGGGCAGAAGTTATATCTTCTGCCCCCTACCTT
>JACNFI010000198.1 GCA_014384665.1 Candidatus Cloacimonadota bacterium | reverse complement strand
GAGTTAAGTTGACTTATTTCAATAAGTTAGAAAACTTAAGTCAAGTCAGCTAAAGTAAACTTAACTCAAGATTTTTAATTAAAACCATTCCGAAGGTCTATGACCATTCGGAAGGTTTTTTGTTTTTATCCTTACCTTCGGGGTGGCTAGCAAGTCATCCGAATGGTTAAAATGCAATATATTCGTATATTATGAATTACGCAAAACGCAAATTCTCTATAAAAAGGAGTAATTATAGAATCCTGTGATATATTAATAAAAAATGGACTTATTGTTACTATTGATAAAGATATGCGAGTGATTGAAAAAGGTTCAATCGTAATAAAAGATAATATTATTCTTAAAATAAGTAAAACTGAAGAATTAGATAGAAATTTTACTGCAAAAAAAATCATTGATGCTAAATCCAAAATCGTAATGCCTGGATTTATTAATTCGCATACTCATATTCCGATGAGCTATTTTCGCGGATTAGCTGATGATCTGCCTTTGCAAGAATGGCTTAATAATTACATTTGGCCCACAGAATCAAGATTTTTATCAGAAGAATTCGTCTATGATGCGAGTTTATATGGAACTGCTGAACTCGTGAAAAATGGCATAGTGCTATTTAACGATATGTATTTCTTTGGGAAACAAACTGCTCTGGCTGCAACAAAAGTTGGAATTCGTGCCATCGTTGGTGAAGGAGTATTGGATTACCCATTTGCATCTTATACCAAACCCAAGCAAATGATTGATTATGCTATTAGGCAACATAAGGAATTTGCTGATAACGAACTAATTGATTTTGCAATTGCACCTCATTCAATTTATGTTTGTAAAACAAAAACATTAAGACTTGCTGCAGAATCTGCTCGTAATAATAATATGCTACTACATATCCATGTAGCCGAAACAGAAAAAGAAATAAAAGACTGCATAAAACATCATAAGAAAAGACCAATACACTATTTGAATGATATCGGTTTTCTCGGTGATAATGTAATTATTGCTCATGGAACTTGGGTGGATGAAGAAGAGCAAAAAATTATTCAAGAGAAAAATGCAAGTGTGGTTATTTGCACGGAAAGTGAATTAAAACTGGCTTCTGGATTTGCACCAATCAAAGAATATTTGCAAAATAAAGTAAATGTGTGTCTTGGCACTGATGGAGTCGCCAGTAATAATAATCTTAGTATATTGGAAGAAATGGATTTTATTGCAAAACTTCATAAATCAATTAATCAAGATCCTGCTATGCTTCCTGCAAGCAAGGTAGTAAAAATGGCTACTATAAATTCTGCAAAAGCCTTACATAAATATTCCGAAATCGGCTCATTAGAAATGGGAAAAAAGGCTGATATTATCTTGATTGAAAAAAATATTCTGGAAATTGTTCCTATGTATAATGTATTTTCACATCTTGTGTATACTATTAATAGCAATGCTGTTCGTGATGTTATTATTAATGGAAAATTAGTTATGGAAAATAGAAAACTTATAAATGTTGATGAAGATGAATTAATTGAGCGAGCTAAATACTATAAAAGTAAAATTTTAGAGATATAACAGTTTATATTTAGAAGAGACTTATATTCAATCAATACTTCATACTTTATTTTTGGCTTATTTTCACTTTTTCATAAGGAGATATTTATAAAATCTCCAATTATATAAAGCATGAAAAATTCCAACTACAAACATAACTATACCAAACTCAACATGCCAGAAGAGAATGTTTATCGGTAGAACAATGGATAACCCAAAATTGATTCTTATTATAAGCATAATTCCAAAGATTGAAGAAAGTAAAAAACTAATCAACAGGATACAATTCCAGATTCTTCTATGTGTTAAACGCGTAAAAATTTTTAGTTTAGATAAAACAAATGAAATTAAATACAATATAACTAAACCTATAACAATTGGTATAAAATGATATTTTCTTGTAAGGAGTTCTCTTTCTGTTTCTAAAAGCCCAATATTATCATCTTCATTAATCTCTTCCTTTAGATATATTTCTACTGTATCTTTTTTTTCAATCTTTTCACGATTTTCTGGTGCTGGCTGAGAATAATCGCAGATACTATCATTATCTGTATCAATATAAAGAGCACATTTTCCTGGATATTTGTCATCAACTAAGCCAAATGGACAATCTTCCCATCCATAGGAAAAACTATAAAGAACCAAAAAAATTAGGAGAATTAAAAATCTTTTTCTCATATATTTTTTCCTCTATTTATGAAAGTTAAAAAATTTTTATGGACAAATTTTTATGCAAGAATTATTTTTATAATATGGATTTTATTCAGGTAAAAGAGCTCTCGTTTTATTATGAAAACCAGGGTAAAGATATCTTTTCAGATATAAGCTTTACAATTGGTGATGGGGAAAAAATTGCTTTGATTGGACCCAATGGTTCTGGAAAAACCACTCTAATTAAACTTATTTTGAAACTGATGCAAGCAAATTCTGGAGAAGTTATTTATCCAAAATTCAAACCAACAATTGGCTATTTAAGACAGGATTTCTCACGAAACTCAAATCTTTCTGTTCTTCAAGATGTCTATTCACTTCTTCCTGATAAGAATAATTTAACAAGAAAAAAACAAAATCTTGAAAAAACTATGCAAAATGCAGTTTCAGAGCAAATTTTAGAGCAGTATGGTGAAGTTTGCGAAAAGATAAACGATATTGCTCAATTTCATCAAGAAGCACAAAAGATGCTAACAAAATTTGGATTCAATAAAGAAAGACACACTCAAATATACGATACTCTTTCTGGAGGAGAGAAAACTCGTCTGGAACTTGTAAAGTTATTTCTCTCCAAACCAAACTTATTAATTCTTGATGAACCAACAAATCATCTTGATTTAGAAATCCTTGAGTGGCTTGAAAAATTTATTATATCTTATTCTAAAGCTGTACTTTTTGTATCACATGATAGATATTTTATTGATAAGGTTGCAGATAAAATTATTGACCTAAGACGAGGCAGTGCAAGTATATATCGGACAAATTACTCCGAATATCTGAAGCTAAGGAAAGAAAAGGAGCGGCTTGAACTAAAAAAGTATGAACATAGGAAGAAAAAGATTAAGCAATTAAAAGAGGTTGCACATAAACGAAGAGAATGGGCACAGACATTTCAAAAGGAAACCAGAAAAGAAGGGGGTGCCTGGAAATTTGAAATGATTACAAATCCTGCTAAAAAAATGATGAAAAAAGCTAAAGCTATTGAGAAAAGAATAGACCAACTTGAAAGGGATGAATCTATTAATAAACCCTGGCAGGAAAAAAAGAGAAAAATAAAGTTTAATATACCCACTTCATCCAATAAGTATGTTTTTGTAGCAAAGAATCTTTCGCATAATTTTGGTAAGTTAAAGCTTTTCAATAAGTTTAATTTAGAAATCCAACAAGGAGAACGACTTACTGTGCTTGGAAAAAATGGCTCAGGAAAAACAACCTTGTTAAAAATAATTGCTGGGAAACTTCAACCAGATACAGGTGAATTATATTATGGGAGCAGAATTAAATGTGGATATTATTATCAAGAGCATGAAGATCTTAAGTTCCAGAATCAAATTATTGAAGAATTAATTGAATCCGCTACGGATAGGGATGAATCAACTGTTCGGACAATTCTGGGCTGTTTTAAAATTGAGAAAGAGCAGGTTTATCAGAAAATTTCTACTTTAAGTGTTGGTGAAAGAAGTAAAGTTTCATTAGCCAAAATTCTAATTGGCAACAATAATCTATTAGTATTAGATGAGCCAACTAACCATTTAGATATTGATACTCGTGAAGCTCTTGAAAATGCTTTAGAGCAGTTTATTGGCACTATTGTATTCGTTTCTCATGATAGGTATTTTATAAAAAGATTGGCAACGAGAATTATAAACCTTGATGATTTAAAATAGAAGTATGAATTTATACAAAGAGATTATAGATTTATAAAATGAGATTTGCAAAATGGGTAATTTCACTTCATTTCTGGCTACGGCTTGCTTCGCCAAGAAAAGTGTCATTCC
>JACNFI010000197.1 GCA_014384665.1 Candidatus Cloacimonadota bacterium | reverse complement strand
TGCTATATATGTCCTATACTATGAGGTTTTGGCAAGTGAATCGCAGACCGATAGGCCTGCTTAAAATTGATGGAGACCAACACAGATGAACAGAAAAGAGCTTGATGATGCCCTTGCAAGAATGAATGATGAAGAATTTTTTGCTTTTGTAAAAGAGTTTGGGGGTGACTATTCAGATCGCAAATCGGTTGCTCGTGGATATGTTCACCATCCCGAGTGGGAACGTAGATTATGCCAACTACTCGGATCCTTGACGGAAGACGAAAAGAAGACACAGGCTGCTATTGATGCTGCAAAGAGTTCGAAACGCTCTGCTATTGCAGCAGCGATCTCTGCACTGATTGCTTTACTTTCGTTCTTGATGATGTTCCTAAGTACGAACTTGCAGCCGTGAAGTTGAGTTAATCCACCTTGCGAGACAATAACTCACTCCTTAAACTTCTCCACCTGAAAGATATAGATTTCTGTATCTTTAACCCTGTAGTTATCTTTGGTAGAAAAAGCTTCTCGGGTCCTCAGACTTGTTCAATTTTATAACTTGTAATGCCTGTGGCATCATGCCAGCGGTAGATCCTGATTTGTCGGGAGATCTTAAGAAATTTTTTATATTATAGAAATAATAATAAATCATATAAAAAATGAAATATATTTCTCAATCCTATACACCAAAGTATACAAAACTGTTAACTTTGGCGCATATAAATGAGAATATCACTTATAGAAGAACTTGCTAAAATCATGCCCAAGGTCATGCCATAGGCAGATCCTCCTTTGGAGGACAGATCCCGACTTGTCGGGAGATCCTTTGAAAAAGATATTCAGTGGTAAATTCGTCATGGAATGGTCCATGACGACTCCTCAGGCAATGGACAAAAAAAGAGATTTTCAAGTGAAAAAAATCATTGTAACACGCTTACAAGAAATTGAGCAAGAAGAGAATGTAAAAGTCCTATACGCTTGCGAATCCGGAAGTCGTGCATGGGGGTTTGCTTCTAAAGATAGCGATTATGATATTCGCTTTATCTACCTACATCCTATTAAGTGGTATTTATCAATAAAAACAAATAAAGATGTAATTGAAAGACCAATAGATGGCTTATTGGATTTTAGCGGTTGGGATTTGAAGAAAGCCCTTTGGTTATTCATGAAGTCCAATCCTCCTCTGTTAGAATGGTTAAATTCACCAATCATTTACCTGGAACAATTTTCTGCATCTGCCAAACTTAGAAACTTATTGCCTGAATATTATTCACCGACATCCTGTTTATATCACTACTTACATATGGCACAGAGGAATTACCGTGAATACTTAAAGGGTGAAGTGGTCTGGGTAAAAAAATACTTTTATGTTCTGCGTCCTATTCTGGCATGCCAGTGGATTGAAAAAGGCAAAGGCATAATCCCGGTGGAATTCGAAAAATTATCAAACAAGCTCTTATCAAATGAAGAGGTAAGAAAAGCTGTCAATCATTTGCTGGAAGTGAAAAGAAATGGTACTGAACTTGATTACAAAGCACGCATTCCTATTTTGAACGATTTTATAGAAAAGGAATTAACAAGATTAGAAAAGATAAAACAAAATATCAAAAGAGATAAATTCCCTAGGTTAAATAACCAACGGGATAAACCTGATATACAGAGACTTAATCAATTGTTCTATGATATGCTTCAAGAAGTATGGAAAATAAATCTTTCCCTTGAAAATTGATTAACCACAAAGGACACAAAGAAAACACAAAGGACACAAAGAAAATAATATAACAACATTAATCAATGGAAATAACATTTTCATGCTTCTTTGTGTTCCGATTTGTTTTCGGGACATGTATGTTTCATCTCAAATTTAAAATACTGTTTGGGGTTATTCACATAAGACACTCATCCCGACGAGTCGGGACAAAGAATGATGAAAATTACATTAGAGTTGTTGAATTCATCATGTTTCTAATTTTTTACTTTGTGTCCCCGCGGACGCTGGGATTTTGCCTTTGTGGCGAAAGGATTTTTATATGAAAGCATACTTTAATGGAAAATTTATTTCAGAAGATAAAGTTTTCATCTCACCTTTTGATAGGGGATTTCAATTTGCAGATGGAGCATACGAGGTAGTAAGATTATATTCTGGTAAACTTTTCAAACTTGATGACCATTTTGAACGTTTGGAAAGAAGCTTAAAAGAACTAAAAATAAAAGTTCCTGACCTTAAGGAAATAAGAAAAGCGGTTTATCAATTAATTAATGATAATAACCTTACGGATGCTCACGCCCTCGCCTATATTCAGGTAACTCGTGGAATGTTTTTGCCAAGACAACATTGGTTTCCACCAAATCATATTCAACCAACTGTGTATATTTCAACATCTTTGTTTACACCACATAATAAGGAAATTGAAAACGGAGTGAAAGTTTTACTTGAAAATGATATTCGTTGGTCTCGTTGCGATATAAAATCAATTGCGTTATTACCTAATGTATTAGGTCGTCAAAAGGCAATTGAAAGTAATGCTTATGAGACTATCTGGGTGCGGAATGACTTTATAATGGAAGGAACTCATACAAATTTTTGTGGTATCAAAAATGGAAAGTTAATTACTCCACCTTTATCAAATTTTATTCTGGCAGGAATTACAAGAAAGGTTGTTGTTCAAATTTGTGATAGTTTAGGCATTCCTGTTTATGAAGAACCCATTAAAAAACAGGATGTGGAGATTTTTGACGAGTGTATGATAGTTGGAACTACTGTAGATGTAACTCCAATAATACAAATTAATGATTGGAAAGTAGGAGATGGTATTCCGGGACCTTTCACGCGGGAAATTCAAAACGAATTTTTTAAATTAGTTATGTCCGATGAGTAAAAAATATTTATTTAATAAAACCCAGTTGATATTACCTTGATTAATTGTTGTTATGCAATACTTGACAGAAAAAATTGAAAATATATTTTTAATATATGATGTTTTTTATGGTTTATATATTGAATCATTCAGTTCAATATATGTTAGGATTCTATCGCAGAGAAACATATTATGAAATTTAAAGAGTTAATAGACAAATATAATTGGGATGAGGTTCATTCTGCTTTTCTACAGTTATATCCAGACCAAGAAAAGAATATTGAAGGATACAAACAGGTATTCAGTGAATTACAGGCGATTAAACCTGTTGAGACTAAAATGCGTATTGCTATCGAGGATGCATTTGATGAATCCGATAAAGAGTGCTACACTCATGTTTCTGGCAAGGATGGTACTTTAAATAAAGAAAGTAATCCAGAACACTTCAAAGATGATAAACTCGGCAATCAAGAAGTATCTTATGGCATTGAATTCACAGATTGGGCCAAGTGGCTCGCGATGGAGATTGATCATGAATCTCTTGCAAGATACTCTGAATTAGACATTATTGGGCACTGTCTTTGGGAAATGACCTTCTATGGATTTACACAAGAGAAAATAAGAAAGCAATTGGCACAATTAGAAAAAGAAGCAGAAGAAGCAAAGAAGAGTCCGTCTTCTTTACGGAAGTTGGTAAAAAGTGAAAATGGAGAAGAATTCTTCTGGAAAGATAAAAAGGGAAGTAGAGTCCTTTTTTAGAGCTCAATAATTCAAAGTAATTGAAAGTGATTATTACTGAGGTATGTCTATGAAAATCAAAGAGAGATCAAATCGTTTTTACGACACATCCAAATACGGGTATCCACAGATTCGAGTATACCACAGGAAAGGATCTGGCAAGAAGAGTCCCCGGTATCTTTTAAAATGTGGCTGTTGCGAAGAAAAGGTAGAAATATACTATAGTGATGACGGTTTGGAGATTAATGGCGTTAATGGCTCGATTGAGGACTGGCGTGATATCCTACTACCCCTCTTATTGATTGAGAAAAAAGGAGATAAGCTTGTTGCCAAAGAGGTTCCGAAATAATAGAGGGGAAATCCTAACCTGGACAAGCCAGAACCAAAAAGGGAAAATATCAATTTGTGAGAAACCCGAAAATTTCTAAATCCTAATTTCAAATGTCAAATAAAATGTCAAAATCCAAATAT
>JACNFI010000196.1 GCA_014384665.1 Candidatus Cloacimonadota bacterium | reverse complement strand
AAGACAGTCAGGAAAAACCACAATAGCCAGAAATTTTCTTGATAGTCAAAATTTGGGAAAATTATACTTTAATTGGGATTTACGCGAAATCAAGGATAAATATAAAATTGAACCATATTTTTTTGAGACAGCTCTTTACGATTCGAAAAAGGGAAAAAAATTACCGTGGATCTGTTTGGATGAAATTCATAAAATGCCCAAATGGAAAAACATTTTAAAGGATTACTTTGATAAATTTGAAAACTACTGCCGCTTCATAATAACAGGAAGTGCCAGATTGGATTGGTTCAGAAAATCCGGGGACTCTCTGGCAGGACGCTATTTTCTCTTTAAATTATTCCCCCTATCTCTTTCTGAAGCTGCAGGTAAGCCGATAAAATTGACAACTAAGGAAGAAAACGCAGTAGAATTCATTGAGAAAAGAATAAGCACAGTAAATTATGAACAGAATGCAATGGACCAATTGTTAAATTACAGTGGTTTCCCTGAGCCTTTTTTAAAAGCGAGAGATAATTTTCATCTACGCTGGCAGAACGATATGGTTGATCATTTAATAAGAGAAGACATAAGAGACTTAACGAGAATATTTGAAATAGAAAATGTTGCAACATTAATCCAGTTAATACCCGAGCGAGTAGGCTCGCCTCTCTCATTGAATGCGTTAAAAGAGGATGTAGGTGTGAGTTATACAGCAATAAAAAATGCTATTTCAGCTATGCAGCTTACATATGTTATTTTTCTCGTTCCTCCTTACAGCCAGAGAATCGCAAGATCAATAAAAAAAGAAAAAAAATGTTATTTTTATGACTGGTCGCGATGCGCGGATTCAGATAAACGTTTTGAGAATTATGTTGCATTAGAACTTAAAATAATGCTCGAACTTTGGAATGATAATGGAATAGCTGATTTTGAGCTTTTTTATGTTCGGACAAAAGATGGAAAAGAAACTGATTTTTTAATAACTAAAAACAACATCCCCTGGTGTTTTTTCGAAGCTAAACTAAAAGATGACCCCATTGCCAGCCACCATTATAAGCACTCAAGAATCTTGAATAACATTCCCGTTGTCCAAATTACGCATGAAAATAACATACTGAAAAAAAGAGATTATCTATTTTATCGTGTTTCAGCGAGCCGTTTTTTCTCCTAAAAATATATACCCCTTTACAATTTGTTGAAATTCCAAGGACGGGCTTTTAATATTTAAATCAACTCTAGACTTCTTCTATCTCTAAAAATTAATTCTAATGTTTTTTCATATAATTCAAAAATTTATTTTTATGGTAGATACTTTTAATACACAGATTTGATTGATATTTTAGAATTTATGAAAGTTATTCTTAATTACCTATAACTATTTTGTATAATCTTTAAAATTAAATTCTGTCCATCATTTAGGATTTCGCACATATTTATTAGTGCTCTTTTAGTTACACTGAGAATTTTGCAATATTTCTTTGGTACATATTCTCCAAAAGCAAGAGAGTTAAAAGATAATTCAGCTTTTGGCCATTTTACTTCTAAAGGAGGTTTAAATCCATGGATTATTGTATTTCTGTATTCTTGGAGGGATCTGAAACTGTTAATTTTTTTTACGATGGCGTTAAAGTCTTTGGTACAATTAGTAAAATCCATTTTTTTTATGGAATTTATTTTTGATTTAGTTTTCCATTTAGAAATAATGTATTTTTTATAACTACCATTTTCTATTGCATTTTTGTTGAAAATTAATAGTTTTGCTATTTCATCATGATGTTCTTTATAAAATATCACGATTGTAGAAATTATAAAAAGCAACATTTTATCCCAAGTTGAGCTCAAAGAAATAACTGAAGATTCAATCAACGGTTGCCCATAATAGAAAGCATAATATTCATAATCTTCTTTAAAATGTTGATTTGCACTTATTTCAACATTTCTCGCCCATCTATAGAATTTAAACGATTTATTATATTCGTGAACGACCTGATACCAATTCTTCAGATATGAAGTGAATTTTAGATGTGTCCACCATGGTGTCTTTTTATAAATTTCTTCATAATTAAAACTTTCTAAGATTTTTTTTGGCTGAGGAATCTTCTCTTCAAATTTGACTTGATCAAAGTATTTAAATATATTTTTCAATCTTATATCTGGCCTTGCTTTTTTCATCGGTTACTATTATTTCTCTTTCGATTTTGTCTCTTTTTGAGCTTGGAGGAATGATGTTTTTTTTATTCTTTAATATTTTGCCTCCGAATGTGACTACTTTGTCATGAGTTACTTATTATTTTTATTGCGATTGTATCTTTCTCAAATTTAATAGATTTTATTTAATAAATTTTACTTAATTATATCTCCAAAAAATCCTGATTCTTGATTTTTCTTCCATAATTCTTTACGTACTGGAAAATAATTCTTTAAAGCTATTTCTCTTATTTTTATTATCTCATTAACAACTTTCCTATTTTCTCTTATAATATTTATAATATCAGCACTTTTTCTTTGTTCTATTTCTTTGATAATAATGTTGGATAAATCTTTGTCGAATTCTCTTTTGTTAAGGTCAAAGCCAACGTTTTCTTTATAAATATCTTCAATTTTTCTATTTCTATTTCTTACAATATTTATTTCTTTCTCTGAGAAAGTATATTTTCCTTGGGACTGTTTAGTCATAGCTTTAGCAATTTCTTTGTTAGTAAAGTTGTCAAATTCGAAATTATTATCCCATATTTTTATGTATTCTGACTTTGTTTTTTTTCGGCTAATTCCATATTTAGAATCTTTCTTTAATATTTTTTGCTTGAATTGTCTTGTGTTGTTTTCATTATCAAGCAATACATATACAACTGTCTGAAGGCTGTGGTAATGATCAATGAAATTTTCTAAATTTTTAAAGTTACCTATACCCTTCAAATTTTCAATTCTAATTCCAGTTAAATTCAAATCTAATCCTATAGCTTTACTCAATCTCGGAATATTTTCATATTCTCCATATCCTTCAACAACTAATATAAGTTTAGGCCGTGGATTTACATGAAATGCATTACAGAGATATTCTAGAAATTCTAATTTATTTTCGAGAGTTTCTTTACCATAATATTTCTTTTTCCAATCATAATATCCTTCATCAGGACTAGGTAAGCTTTCCCCCGTCAGATCCTTGATGAACATTTTTAACATTTTCGCCATGCCATAGAAATCCTGAGCTAAAAGAGCTTGCCCCTTTAATTTTTTCTTCTTTTCATAAGAAATAAATTGGATAAAAGTATACCAGTGTTTGATGGGATCTTTAAAGTTTGCAGTAGAAATTATATTTTGATAACATTTTTTTAAATAATTAAAATCAAAACCCAAAGTTTTCTGAGTTTTTAGAGGATCCCATTTTTTTTTGAATCCATTCCAATCCCAATTAATATGAGAGCTAGGAAAAGAAACCGAAATCATTCGTTCATCAGATTTTGTATAAGGATAATATCTGTTCTGTATGGCAATTAGTATTTCTGTTAATTTATAATAATCATTAATTCTTTTTTGAAAATTTCTTTTAACAGCGTTTATGATTATCTTTCCTGACTTAATTTTTTCCCAAGAGTTTTCTTTATTTATTCCATCAAAAAAAACAAGGCCTAGTTTAATGCTTGACCGTTGGAGCAATTCGTAAAGCCAGAAAATCTGAAACTGTGAATAATAACTCATTATGGATCTTTCTTGTAATTTTGAGTCAAAAAAGTTTTTCCAAGGGATAAATTTTTTGTCTTTTGTAATAGAAATATATCCTTTTTCTTTTAGCCATTTTAAATAATCTTTTTCAAAATATATTATAGAATAACGCTCTCTTATTTCACCTTTATATCTTTCTCTTGGCTTCAAAGGGCCTAATGATCGTATTTGATTATTGGGAGTTGTTTCTATTTTTTCTTTATATTTAGGTTTTTTAATCCTAAGTATAGGAAAAAATAATTTCTTTTTTTCAAAAAATTCTAATTGAGACTTAGTAACTATAACTTCTCTTTCTCTACAGAATGAGATAAATTTATCTAATTCTAACAGAGCACATTGAATATATTGTTCATCTTCGATA
>JACNFI010000195.1 GCA_014384665.1 Candidatus Cloacimonadota bacterium | reverse complement strand
GTATTGAGTTCTTCCCAAGTTGAAAGGCATCCCGATTTTATCGGGACATTCGGAGGTTCGCCCGTTCTCCGAAGGATGAAAATCCTCCCGACACAGTCAGTTATAAATTCGGGATTCGGAGTTCGGGATTATCATGTTAAGGAGAGGTGACCGAGTTGGCTTAAGGTGCGCGCCTGCTAAGCGTGTGTGGGGGTAATTCTTCACCCAGGGTTCAAATCCCTGCCTCTCCGCCATTTTAGATTTTTTATTTATAATTTTATAATTTTCCTGGGGTGTGGTCTAATGGTAAGACAACAGACTCTGGATCTGTCTATCGGGGTTCAACTCCCTGCACCCCAGCCAATTAAAAAATAAAATTGCTAAATGCATAAAGTAAAAACGCTTAAATCAAAAAAGGCTTTTTCCCCTTATTTATATATTATACCTGCAGCAATAATTGTTATTCTTTTTCGCTTTATTCCAATTCTACTTTCATTTATACTAAGTTTCTTTAAGTGGACTATAAAGGGACCTGAAAAACTAATCGGATTTGCAAATTACTATCAATTATTAAATGACACGGAATTCTGGCAATCATTAACAAATACATTCTATTTAGTAATATTCGTAGTTCCTATAACTTTGATTCTCTCCCTGCTGTTTGCAAATTTATTAAATCGTACTACAAAACTATCCGGATTGTTTCGAACCACATACTTTATTCCAACGGTTACATCATTAGTTGCATTATCAATTGTTTGGAAATTGATTTTTGGCTCTCAAAGTGGCTTAATGAACCATATCTTAGGTTTTTTTGGTATTCACGGTTTAGGCTGGCTATCAGAAAGTAGAGGAATATTTAATATGTTATTTGGTGCAATTGGAATTAATATACCAAAATTTCTTGGAGGACCATCATTAGCACTCTTTGCAATAATAATTGTTAGTATCTGGCGAAGCTTAGGATATAATACGATTATATTCCTTGCTGGATTACAAAATATCCCTGAGGTCTATTATGAAGCCGCTGAAATTGACGGTGCAAGCAAAATAAAACAGTTCTTTAAAATTACAATCCCTCTTATCTCACCTACGACATTCTATGTTCTTATAATGACAACTATAGTAACATTTCAGGTATTCGCTCAAGTTTATATGATGACGGGACCACCAGTTGGAGGTCCTCTTGGAACCACAAAAGTAATAGTTTATTATATTTTTGAAAAGGGAATTGATGCTCAAGAATTTAGTTATGCAAGTGCAATTGCATTGGTGCTGTTTTTCATTATTCTATCCTTAACGATGCTTCAAAAAAAATTAGAAAAGAAAGTGCAATATTAAAATGGTCAAAAAAATATTTGGAAAAGGGATAACTTATTTTCTGCTTATTATATGCGGTCTTGTTATGGTTGTGCCTTTCTTATGGATGGTTTCTACATCTTTGAAATCTCAAACTGATATTAATCGTGGAAGTGTAGGATTTATTCCTTATTCTAGTATTACTTATTATCATAATAATGGTAAAAAGGAAAAAGTAGAAATTGTAACTCAAGATAGAGAATCTTCTGTGATAAACATCTATGATGAGGAAGGTAAAACATTTAAACAATCTTTTGTAAAAGTTCCAACTTCATCTCTTACAACAGAAAAAAGGATTAGATTTAATTTTAACAATTTTTCAGAAGCATTCAATAAAGTACCTTTTGGGAGATATTTTCTGAACACGATTTTTGTCTCATTCTGTGTTCTTTTAGGAGTTTTAATATCTTCCTCGCTTGCTGCGTACGCTTTTGCTCGGATGCAATTTAAGGGTAGGGACTTTATATTCTATCTTTTCATCAGTATGATGATGGTTCCTCAACCAATCTATCTAATCCCTTCTTATTATCTTCTAACAAAAATTGGTTGGATAAATACTTACTATGCCTTGATAATTCCTTGGATTGCAAATATTTTTAGCATATTTCTTTTACGACAGCAGTTTAAGACTATTCCTCAAGACCTGTTTGATGCAGCAGTGATTGATGGTTGTTCTCGTTTTTCTATACTCTGGAGAATTATATTACCTATTTCAAAACCTGTTTTGGCTACAGCAGCAATATTTTCTATTATTGGAAGTTGGAACAGCTTTATGTGGCCACTTGTAATGACCAGTAGTGAGCACCTTAGAGTTTTACAGGTTGGACTTTCTTACTTTGCACAAGAATCATCATCACATACTGCACTTCTTATGTCTGCATCCACTTTTTCTATCGCTCCGCTTTTGATTTTGTTCCTTTTCGCTCAAAGACAGATTATTTCAAGTTTCATTACAAGCGGGTTAAAGGGATAAGGCTATGAAGAAAATTAAAATCACAGTTTCAGGAAGAGTACAAGGTGTATTCTTCCGTGCTTTTACTTATGATACCGCATTGCGACTTAACATTAAAGGATATGTAAAAAATTTATACAACGGCAATGTTGAAGCTGTTGCAATAGGTTCAGAGGAAGATGTTGAAAAATTTATAAACGAGTTAAAAATTGGTCCACTATCTGCACATGTGGACAATATTGAAATTGAAAAATTACCAGATTCAATCAATTATGATTCATTCAAAATTAATTATTAAGATTGTAATTATCTTCTCATTTTTGGTAACATCAGCATTTACACCAAACCCTAAATATATCACTGCATCAGACGATTATCATATTGTTAAAAAAGGAGATACCTTATATTCTATTAGCAAAAAATATGCTCTCACAGTAGAAGCACTTAAAAGAATAAACAATTTAACTTCAGATAAAATTTTGATTGGTCAAAAAATCTATATTAGAGAGAAAAAGACCGCTCAGCAATATTATGTAACTCAACGAGAAATCCCAAAATGTGGTTATCATCTTGTCAAAAAAGGTGAAACACTATACAGAATTTCCAAAATGTATGGTATATCATTGGAAGAATTAATGGAATTTAATCAACTTACTTCCTATACAATAAAAGCAGGAGAAAAAATCTGGGTGAAAAAAACTTCTGGTAAAACCGTGAAAACAAAATCTGCAAAAAAAGAACCTGCTGAAAAGAAATCTACTTCAAAAACTAAATATCATATTGTGCAAAAAGGAGAGAATCTCTATAGAATTGCTATGAAATATGATTTATCAATTTATGAATTAAAAAGATACAATAATTTGGCCTCAAGTCAGATTGAAGTTGGGAAAAAACTTTATTTAACTCCGCAGAAAGTTAGCACAAAAAAATATACTAAAACACCTTCCAAGATATCAGCAGATTTCAAAAAATATGATTTGATTTGGCCTGTTCAAGGGACAATAACATCTCCCTTTGGAATGCGGGATGGAAAGCCACATAAAGGTTTGGATATTGCCGCTTCTGTTGGAACGCCAATAAAATCTGTATTAGACGGCGAAGTTGCATACACCGGCTGGCAAAGAGGTTATGGTAATGTTATTATCCTGAAACACGACAATGGACTTATGACTGTCTATGCTCATAATAAAGAAAACTCTGTTGTAAAAGGTAACAAAGTAAAAAAGGGTGAGAAAATTGCATGCATTGGCTTGACTGGAAATACTACTGGCTCCCATCTCCACTTTGAAGTCAGACTGGATGGAAGAGCAATGGACCCACAGAAATTCTTGCCATAAATAAACCTTGGAGTGTCCCTCCCCGATTATCCCCGTGGACACGGGGACGAGGATTATCGGGATTAATGCGATATTTTCTAATCCGCTTTACCCCAATTAATTAAACCTTATGGGCTTGAAGATTATTGAATAAACAAAAAAATTGACAAAATAAATTTCAAAAATTTAAAATATATTAAAAGTTGTTTGATGTGTAAGTAATGTTCCATAGGATAAAAAGATATATCAAAAAAACAAATTTATTTCTATTTATTATGTTATATTTTCTATATATGGGTTTGATAACTCTATGAAAGTCAGAGATGTTATAAAATAAAATGACTATCCTGTTAGCTCCGCATAAGTAATTCCTTTTAATAATACACTTGCATTAAGTAATCTGTCAAATAATTGATTTTCAAAAAATCTACGATTCAATCCCCAATTTAATTGGGGATAACAAAATTCATCTA
>JACNFI010000194.1 GCA_014384665.1 Candidatus Cloacimonadota bacterium | reverse complement strand
TATGCTAATTAAAAACACAATAGATATTTTTTTCATTTTGTTTCCTTTCTAATTAGTGTCTGTCCGTAAACCCCGTTAGATGTTTACCCCGTTGGATAGCAAGCATCCTACGGGGTTTACTATCTCACGGGGTAAACTCTGAAAACCTTGCGAATGGTCAAAGACCTTCGCAATGGTCAAAGACCTTCGCAATGGTTGAAAACCTTCGCAATGGTTGAAGACATACAACCATTACGGAGGTTTCGCAAGCTTAACCATCCGTAAGGTTTTATCATCTCAAAAGCAAACATTTCTTTGTATCAATAACTTTATCACCTACTTTAAATTGATAAAAATAAATGCCTGAACTGACCAGCTTACCTCTTTCATCTTTTCCATCCCATTCAATTGACGATTGTTCCCAATTTAATTGGGAATTGACTATTGACAATTGTCTTACTATCTGACCTTTTATGTTATAAATTCTTATCTCTGCGTTCTGGGCGTCTCTGCTGTAAACAGAAAACGAAATCGTTGTAGAAAAATTGAACGGATTGGGATAGTTCTGGTAAAGTTTAAACAGTATTGGGGATTCAGGTTCATCATCAATTCCAACATAAGGAGGAGCGTCAAATTCATAACAACCCATATCAATAATAGCTATTCCATCTCCATTACCATCCCATACACGATAATTACCATCTAAATCCCAGGAGGGTAAATTAAGACCTGTGGTATCTGGTATGCCAGCATCTATGCAAGGAGAACCTTCTGTTAAATGAAAATCATTATTTGTTGTATCTGCAAATAATGGGTCTGCGTCTATGTTGCCTTCACCATCCCAACCACCTTGTATGTCTGAATAACTTACAAAGACAGAACTATAAGTTGTATCTATCTCTTGAGGGGTGTCATTCCAGAATATACAATTAACCAACACTGTATTCGGAGTGCCGCCATAAATACTACCACCACTTTCAGAAGCAGTATTTCCATAAGAGGTAACATTAAATAAATTCAAATCGGAATAATAGGAATAAATCCCTCCCCCTTTATTAGCACTATTATTTGCAACGATAACATTAGCTAATCTTGAAGAAGAGCAATTTAAACTAATACCTCCTCCATATCGGGCAGTATTATGTTGGACAACACCATTTGTAAAATGGAATTTTACTTCTTTATAACATGAAACACCACCTCCGTAGCCATAATTATCTGAAATTATGTTTTGGGAGACAGTAACATTATTCAAATATACTTCGGTATCATATTCACAATACATTCCACCACCACTATGGTTAGCAGTATTTCCGATGATTTTAACATTTTTGATATATAATGTAGAGTGATAGCAACAATAGATTCCACCTCCCATAAGAGCATTACCATTTGTAATGGTAAGTTCCTCAATAAAAAATTTCATATTAGAAAAACAATGTAAAACATTAGTCAAACCCTCAGCATCTAATATAGTAATACATTCATCTTCTCCTTTTAATGTAACATAATTCTTGGAGTATAATGGAAAGATTTCTCCAGTTTGAGAAGGTGAATAAGTCCCATTTGCTAAATGAATTGTATGTGGATTTGTGCTATCAGCTAAAATTTTTATCAGCGCAAAAGAAATTGTCAATAAAGGTTCATCAGGTGTTAGTCCACTGTTATTATTTGAACCAGCAGGACTGACATATAAATCCTGATTAACCTGTTCTATTTTGGCATTTAGTATATCAAAAGTAAAGACATCAATAGGATAAGCAAAATAATTAGTTGGATATAATACAGTAAAAGTGTCTAAAATTACATCTATAATTGGGCATTCTACAGCATATAAATCGTGTGCATTTTCTGATTGTGTAGTATTCAAGAATATATTACAGCGATTTGTTGAGTCAAAAACTGGGATTGAATTACACAAATACAAACCACCTCCACCATATACCGCACTGTTTTCACTGATAGTTACATTTGATAAACTCGGGCTGGAATTATTCATACAGGAGATTCCACCTCCAAAGCCATAATAATCAGAAGTAGTATTCCCAATAATGATAACATTATTTAAAACTGGAGTAGCATTATCTGTGCAGTATATCCCACCTCCATTAGCATTAGCAATATTTTCTACAATAGTAACATTGTTTAGACAGGAGCTGGAAGAACGACAATATATTCCACCACCATTATCAGCATTATTCCCATTTATAATAACATTAGAAAACTGTGGATTGGAGTTATCAGCACAATATATTCCTCCCCCTTTCTCTGCATTATTTTCGTTTATCATAACACTATCTAAAATAGGATTAGAATTATGCTCTATACAGATTCCACCACCGTTATCAGCATTATTTCCATTTATAATAACATTAGTAAGATATGGACTGGGGTTGTGAAAACAGTAAATTCCCCCACCGTTTCTTGAAGCATTGTTATCAAGAATTTTTACATTCAATAAACTTGAATTGGAAGATTCAAAATAGATTCCACCACCATCCTCTGCATTTCCATTTTGAATGGTAAGATTTTCAATGGAAAAGCAACTGTCATCATAACAACTAAAAATACGGGTTAAATCTTCTCCATCTAATATAGTAGAATTCTCATCTTCACCTTGAAATGAAAGATAACTTCTACAATAAAGTGGGAAATCTTCACCTGTCTGTGAAGGAGAATAAACTCCATTTGCAAGATGTATTGTATGCGGATTTAAACTATCTGCAATAATCTTTATCACTGCATAAGATATAGTTTGTAATGGTTCATCTGGGTTTAATCCACTATTTTCATTTGAGCCATAAGGACTAACATATAAATCCTGGTTTATCTGCTCAATCATATAATTAAGAATATCAAATGTAAAATTGTTAGATGGATAAGCAAAGTAGTCATTCGGATATAATACAGTGAAAGTATCAACAATGACATCAATGGTTGGACATTCTTCAGCATATAATTCTATTCCTAACTCGGCAGAGTTATAGAATATATTACTGCGATTTACAGAGTCAAAAATCGCACTTGAATTTTCCAGATAAATACCACCGCCTTCACAAACAGCACTGTTTTCAGTAATAGTAACATTAGACAGAATCGGATTGGAATTAACCTTACAATAAATTCCAGCACCATAATCAGAGGTATTCTGAGTAACAACAACATCAGTCATATTTATGGAGGAAGAACAACAGTAAATTCCACCACCGAGGTCATCCACACTGTTTTCACTTATAATAACATTGTTTAGAATTGGATTAGAATAACCACATAAAATCCCTCCAGCTAATTCAACAGCTGTATTTCCGCTGATTGTAACATTGTTCAAAACTAAATTGGAATTAGTCCCACAGTAAATACCTCCTGCGGAGCTACGATAACCAGATGCAGTATTTCCAATTATGTTCACATTAGTTAATATTGGACAGGAATTATTGTAGCAGTAAATTCCACCACCATAAGCATAATGGTCATCCACACTGTTTCCGCTGATTGTAACATTTGTCAAAATTGGGCTGGAATTGTCCCTACAATAGATTCCGCCACCATCGTCAGAAGTATTTCCATTTATAGTAACATTTGTTAAAATCGGGCTGGAATACTCCATACAGTAAACCCCACCGCCGCTATTATTTGCATGATTATTACTAATAGTAATATTGTCTAAAATCGGACAGGAATATTCCATGCAGTAAACTCCACCGCCTCCATAACCATAGGAACTGTTTCCAGTGATTGTAACATCAGTAATATTCGGACTGGAATGATAACAGTAAATTCCTCCACCTGATTTAGCATGACCATTCTGAATTGTTATGTCCTCTATGGAGAAGCAACTATCATTGTGAGAGTAAAAAATACCATTCAAATCTTCGCCATCCAATATAGTAGTGGATTCATCCTCCCCTTGAAATGAGAGATAACTTCTGCAATATAATGGAAAATTTTCACCTGTCTGTGAAGGAGAATAAACTCCATTTGCCAGATAAATAGTATGCGGATTCAAACTGTCTGCAATAATCTTCATCAATGCATAAGAAATTGTAAGTAAAGGTTCATCAGGAGATAAGCCACTATTATCATTTGAGCCATACGGACTAACATATAAATCCTGGTTTATCTGCTCAATCATATAATGAAGAATATCAAATGTAAAATTGTTAGATGGATAAGTAAAGTAGTCATTCGGATATAATACAGTGAAAGTATCAACTATTACATTTACAGTCAGAGAATTATTAGAAACATATAAATCTTTACCAATAGTTGGGGAATGGTTAAAGAATATATTACAACGATTTTCAGTATCAAAATTTGGAGTTGAGTTATAGCAGTAAATTCCGCCGCCCAAATTAGCTGAATTATCAATGATTGAAACATTGATTAAACTCGGGTCAGAACTTCTACAATAGATTCCTCCTCCATCCTCATTAGCTTGATTCCCATTTATTATTACATTTGTTAAACTTGGATTGGAGTAATTCCTGCAGTAGATTCCACCTCCATTGCAGTCTGAATTATTTCCAGTAATGACAACATTGTTTAGAGTGGGATTAGAATATTTACAATAAATTCCACCTCCCCCATAAAAATATCCATTATTATCATAAGCAGAATTTCCATTAATTGTCACATTTGATAAAATAGGATTTGATTCATAACAATAAATTCCCCCTCCACGATGAGCAGTATTTCCTGTAATTGTAACATTGTTTAGATTGGGGTTTGAATTATATCTGCATAATATTCCTCCTCCACCGTTGTAGTGACCACCACCATAGGAAGTATTTCCAATTATAGTAATATTTGTCAAATTAGGGTTAGAATTATAACAATCAATTCCACCTCCATATCCTGCTGTATTTTCTTTAACAATAACATTGATTATATTTATATCCGAATACTGGCAAGAAATTCCACCACCTACATTAGCTGAATTTTTTGTAATTAAGCAATTTTTTATCATAATACTGGATGAATTGCCACAATAGATTGCTCCTCCATGACTCCCACTATGGTTTGCATATTCAAATTTACAGAATACAAGCTTTGTGCTATCCTGCTCATTTCCATTTATATTCCAAAACCTTAGTCCTTTCCAGGTTATAATAGTATCAATCGTTGTAAAACTAATTGTATCTGTAACCGTTCCCTCTGCTAATAATCTACCCCATATATCAAATTTGTATTCACCTGAAAAAATAATTTGAACCCCTGGCTCAATTGTCAAAGTGCTATCAACTGGAATGTTTATTACACCATCTATTATAAATGGACTATCATCAATTGTCCAGATGCCGCTCACATCTCCACCGGGGATATGTGTATCTGCAATAGAGATAGTAATGATAAGTAATAAACCGAATATGATAATATTTATTTTTCTCATTCTTGTTTCCTCCATATTTATTTTTGCTGATTAGTATTTTTTCATCATCTCAAAAGCAAACATTTCTTTGTATCTATCACTTTATCATCTAATCTAAATTGATAAAAATAAATTCCTGAACTTACTATATTGCCATTCTCATCTTTTCCATCCCAAACTATATTCGGGATTCGGGATTCGGGATTCGGGATTCGGAAAGTTCTTACAAGTTGTCCTTTAATGTTATAAATTCTAATTTGTATTTCTTCGTGTGATTTCGTGGCTAAATGAAATGAAATCGTGGTAGAAGAATTGAATGGATTTGGATAATTCTGATATAGTTTACAATTGGTTGGCTTAATAACATAGTCATTATCGGCTGCTGCAAGATGGGATTCTCCATAAGTTGTCTCAGTATATGTTACCATAGCGTACATAGCCTGAGCATCTGACTTTATTTGGAGATAATAATAATCATTTGGACTGGGAATGTTTTCAAATGGGCTAACTTGCTCCCAATCTGACCATTCAATAATGCCAACATTATCAAACCAGGAAAGAGCCACACCTATCTCCGGGCAGTTGCTGTTTAAACGAATATCAAAAAATCTTGTTCCTTCAGGAAGAGTTAAATCTTTGTAATAAAATGTCCAATCAGAATCACCACTAATCCATACTCCAATATCCTCAGTGCCAAGATAGTAAGAGGAATACCTTGAATAATAATATCTGATTTCAATTGTAACATCAGCTCCATTTTGGGTTTTAATATAGCCATATAGTGAATAGTTTGTTGTATCTGAATAGCATTTTATTCTATTTTCAAAATTTGTAATGATATTATCACCAGAATTTGGAAAGCGTCTATGACAAAGGGAGCGATTTCCCTGATAAACCTCAGTGGTGTCATACCATTCATCATTACTATTAACATTCCATAGAGAGCAACCCTCATCTTCAAAATTTCCAAACCAAATAATTTCCCTGCCCGGACGATATTCCCAATTGTTTGTTGGAGTAATAGAATTAATTGAAGAGATACTTCCCTCTCTTTGAAGACGCATTGGATTTGATATCCATTCTCCATTGCTTTCTTCTAATATGAGTAAAGCTTCATAGCTTTCAGTAGTTATTTCCATAGCAAGTGTATCCATTATAATTTCTGCAATAACATTTTCCCTATCTACATTTAGATATGTGTTCAATTCTTTTGAATGCCTTGCAAGATAATCCAGAATATATGTTCCTAATTCACCTTGTGCACGCACAGGAATCCAATCATCAATATAAACAGGGGTAACAGAGTATTCATAAAATCCTGTTTCGTCTATCTTTGAGTTTAAAATCATTGAGGGAAAAGTTTCTGCATAGCTAAGGTCAAAAGCAAAATTTCCAAGTGAATTAGCAATCAATTTTCCATTATAAACTTCAAATCCTTGAATAATATGCGGATGATGACAGATGACCAAATCTGCTCCAGCATCAATAGTATGATGTCTGATTTCAATATCCCACATATGAGGAATATCCAAACGAGGAGAGTAGTCCTCATCTTCTGGAGTATCTATATCTATCCAGGGACTATCATAGTTACTACCAGGACCTGTGGAATATTCGCTTCCAGCGTGCATCTCAACAACAATAAGGTCGGCATAATCCTTCACTGCATCAATTTGTTGTGTAATATAATACGGTGTCATATAAGCAAAGCCAGGCTTGTTATAACCAGCGTTTAGATATGGTTGATAATTGTTATACTGACCTGTTCTATCACTGGAAGCTAAAAAAGCGATATTCACTCCTGATTTTAAGTAAAATGCTGGTAAATAAGCTTCGTAGGAATTTGCCCCAGCTCCTGAAAAAACAATACCATTCTCAGTCAGAACGGATTGTGTCTCCTGAATTCCCGGTAACATATAATCCAGTATGTGATTATTTGCCAATGTGATAACATCAATACCAGCATAAACCAGACCTGCCACATTTTCCGGAGAACCTTTAAAATAGATTGTCTTTGTAGGATGATGCTCGGTATGAGTAGTAAGGGGGCATTCAAGATTGACAACTGTAATATCAGCGGCTTCTCCCAGGATGGATAGGGTTGGCTCAAAGATAGCCTCAACACCTTGAGTAGGAATAATTCCTCCGGGCTGTTCATATCCTCTTGCCAGCATAATATCACCAACAAAATTCATTGTTACAGGAAAGGTAGTGGAGCCAGGCTCAACCTTAATCTCGCAAGTGGCTTGTCCCCATAATCCAGTATTATTATTTATAACTTCTAATAACACTGTGTAAATATGGTCGTCTTCAACTAAATATGTATGAGAAGGATTTTGCAATGTACTGGTTGAGTCATCACCAAAATGCCAGAAATACAGATGCTCACCACTGTGATAGTCATGAACTTCACCAAAAAATTGAATGGTAACGCATTCTTCTGCTTGAGAATTGGTAGAAACGCTTCCTATTATATAGTTTATCTCAACTTGTGGTGGAATTGGCAAAAGGTCTGTAAGATTTATCACATAATCAAAATAAGTTGTCCCATCTGTAGTATCATCTTTATCATTTACGAAAACAATACCAGTAATTACTGGCAGATAATCAAACCATGCAAACCAATCATCTGCAATTGGAAGTTGATAGATATTCCATTGTTCCTCTGGGAAATTGCCTTGATATACTGTTACCCATTCTTCAATATTTAATTCTTGTGTCCCGGCGAGTGAATAGAGCAACACATTTTCAGAATCCATAACCCCAAAACCATGAATCTCTCCAAGGTCCTGGATATAAGCTGATACTTGCCAGACATCACCAGAATCAATTTCAATAGGTTGAATCATTTCAATTTTCCAGGTGTTACCATACAGCTTAAGCGAATATATAGAGGAGTATAGAGAATCACTATAAGTAATAGTTGAATCCAGACACCAGGCATCTGGCTCTTCATCTTCTCCCGGATATGAAAGCAGCTCAATTTCACCATCATCAAAATTCTCAATAATCCATTCACGGGGAGGATTATTTAAGTGGCGTAAATCCTTAATTTCAATCCCAGAAGAACTATCTGCAAAACATAGGATTAAAATCAGGATGAGTAAAATGAATAAAATCTTCTTATCGTTCATTTTTATTAACCTCCATATAATTTGTTGTTTTTAAAACGAATACACATCATTTTTATCTTCTATATTACATATAAATTTCTTGCTCTGTAATTTTATTAAATGTTTAATAATAATTAATACTAAAAGAAGAAAATTTCCAGTTTTTTGTCAAATAAAAAAACTAACCGAAATCAGGTCTTTAATTTTTTGTTAGTTGGGTCATATCATTTCAAAAGCAGGCACTTCTTTGTATCAATAACTTTGTCACCCATTTTTAGACGATAGAAATAAATGCTACTTCCTACAGGCTTTCCATTATTATCCTTACCATCCCAAACAATATTAGTCATTTGACATTGGTCATTTGTCATTGGGTAAAGAGTTCTTACAAATTGACCTTTGATATTATAAATTTCTATCTTTGCCTGCCTGGGCGAAGCGGAGCGAAGCCTGGTGGCTAAAAAAGATATAGTGGCGGAAGTATAAAACGGATTAGGATAATTCTGGTAGAGTAAACATCTTGCTGGAAGAATTGGTGTATCCTCTACACCTTGTTGATTCTGGTCAAAGTAATATGCCCCCATATCTGCTCTTGTGCTGTCCGGGTCAAGGGGTGAATTTGGGTCACCTGTATCTATGCAAGGAGACATTGTAGAATCAGGGATAGGAAAGTTAGCCCAGGTTAAATGGAAATCTCCATTCTGTGGGTCTGCAAATAATGGGTCTGCATCTATGTTGCCTATGCCAGTCCATCCATCTTGAATATCTGAATAGGTTGCTGTGACAGTTCCAGAATACACACATATTTCTTCCGGTAAATCATTCCAGAGAATGCAGTTCACTAAACTCGGATTGGATGCAGAGCAGTAAATTCCACCACTATTACCAGTTGCAGTATTTTCACTTAAAGTAACATTAACTAAATCAAGACCGGAATTATAACAATGAATGCCAGCACCACATCCAGAAGTTACATTATGATGAATCAGGCTATTAATAATTTCCATACCAACAGCGGCAATACGTATAGCACCACCAGCATTGGCAATATTATGATGAATATTATTCCCGTCTAGCAGAACACCGGTTTCGGAACAACTAATTCCACCTCCTCCCCATCCACTACAGCTATTGTTATAAATTTCATTATTACTAATAGAGTGATCGAATGTCGTATAACACGAGATGCCACCACCACTACAAGTAGCAATATTATCGTATATCTCATTGCCTTCCACATCGGCTTGGGAAACGACAAGACCAATACCACCACCTTTTTCAGCAGAATTATTACGAATAATATTATAGCGAATAACTGCTCTACTTGCCCAGTGATGCAAAATCCCACCCCCGACATTTGAGGAAGTATTATTCTCAATAATACAATTTTGGATTACTGGGTCAGATCCATAAGCATAAATACCACCTCCTCCGAAAGTATCAGTAGCATTGCCATTACAAATAGTAAAACCATCTATTACTGTTGTAGTATCAATCTGGCTATAAAATTGTAATATAATCGTATTGGATACATTATTGCCATCAATGATTGTATTTTCAGCACCTAATTCGCTGAGCAGGACAATGCCATTAACATCAGGCCAGATAATATTTTCATAATATGTGCCTTCACTTACTAATACAGTATCGCCATCTGTGGACACATCAATTCCGTGTTGAATAGTAGCAAAAGGATTATCGGCAGAGCCATCACCAGTAACATCATTACCCCAGGTTGCTATATGCCAGACAGGTCCTTGATATGGGAAGAACGGCTCAGTTGCCCATGGAATAAAATCTACATCGCCATATACTTCATTGCCTGTTCCATTGGGATTTAACTGCTCATTATACGGACCGGATGCATCTCCCCACCAGTTATTCTCTGCATTTAGAGTATCGTTCGCTAATTCGTAATATATACCTGCACCATTACCTTCAGCACTATTTAAAAAAATATCATTCTGATGTATAATAGTTTGATACGCACTTTCACCATAAGGGACACCAATTCCACCACCGTTTTCAAGAGATTCATTATGATGAATCTGATTGCCAATAATCTCTAAATAGGCAGAATTTGTGAAGAAGATTCCGCCACCAATCTCATTAGCCAGATTATGATGGATTTCATTATCTTCTACCAGACAAATAAGTGTTTCATGAAATCTAATTCCACTACCTTGACCACTGCTATTGTTATAAATTTGATTATTTTTGATAAAATGATTATCTGTACTATAGCAGCCAATACCACCACCGCCAAATTCCGCATAATTGTCATATATTATATTGCCATATATATCTGCTTGTGAAACACACAGGTAAATACCTCCTCCAACTTCGCCCTCTTCTTCTGTAGAATTATTCCGGATAATGTTATACCGGATGATTGCCTTGCCTCCAAGGTTGTGGAAAATTCCACCGCCACCTCCCATAGTTGGAGCAGTATTATTCTCAATGATGCAATTTTGGATTATAGGATTCGCATGAGCATATATCCCACCGCCGCCAAAAGTACCAGTAGCATTGCCATTACAAATAGTAAAACCATCTATTACGGTGGTTGTATCAATTAAATAATATTCTAACTTGATAGTATTTGCCACATTATTTCCATCAATGATTGTCTGTTCAGCACCAGACTCGCTGAGTAAAATAATACCATTGACCTCAGGCCAAATGATATTTTCATAATAAATGCCTTGCGAGACAAGAACAGTATCACCACTATTGGCGGAGTTAAGTCCCAATTGGATTGTCGGCTGGTCTTCAGGGATATGGATTATTGTAGCATTTAATGAAGCTGATATAACTAACAAAAATCCAAATAATACTAATTTTGATTTCATTTTGTCCTCTAAAAATATTTTTTTGAACTATGAATTTTATTTCAAGAGTAAACACTTCTTTGTATCAATAACTTTGTCATCCACGATTAATCTATAGAAATATATATCTGAACTTACTGGCTTGCCATTTTCATCTTTTCCATCCCATTCAATTGAAGATTGATTATTGTTCCCAATTGAATTGGGAATTGACAATTGTTTTACTAATTGTCCTTTTACATTATAAATCTTTATCTGTGCCTGCCCCGTTAGATGCGTGCTATCTAATGGGGATAATCTGTGTAAATCTGTGGCTAAAAAAGATATAATGGTGGAAGTACAAAACGGATTAGGATAATTCTGGTAGAGTAAACATCTTGCTGGCAGACTTGGTGTCTGCTCTATTCCCTGTTGATTCTGGTCAAAGTAATATGCTCCCATATCTGCTCTTGTGCTGTCCGGGTCAAGAGGTGAATTTGGGTCTCCTGCGTCTATGCAAGGAGACATTGTAGAATCTTGAATTGGAAAGTTAGCCCAGGTTAAATGAAAATCACCATCTTCAGGATTTACAAATAATGGGTCTGCGTCTATGTTGCCTGTTCCGGTCCAGCCACCCTGTATGTCTGAATATGTTGCTGTAACAGAAGAAGAATAGACATAAATTTCTTGTGGAGTATTATTCCAGAGGATAGAGTTAGATAAGCTTGGACTGGAATTTTCATAAGAGTAAATTCCACCGCCATTATAATTAGCAGTATTTTCGCTAATAGTGCAGTTTGCGATTGCTGGATTGCATTCATTAGTGCAACTAATGCCACCTCCCAACTCGGATGAATTACCGCTAATGGTGCAATACTCTATTGTAGGATTGCACCAATAAGCGCAGTCTATTCCTCCGCCATATTCATCAGCCCAATTACCACTTAATGTGCAGTTTTTGATTGTAGGAGAGGAATTATTCCAACATTTAATTCCTCCACCAAACATAGCTGAATTCCCACTAAAAGTGCAGCTTTCAATAAGTGGAACAGACCCATAAAAGCAGCAAATCCCTCCACCATTTTCTCCAGCTGAATTCCCATTGAAGTTGCAGTTGACGATTGTTGGGCTGGTTTCACAACAGTAAATCCCACCTCCATAATAAGCAGAGTTTGTATCAAAAGTACAGTTTTCAATTGTTGGGTTGGAATTATAATAACAGCAAATCCCTCCACCATTTTCGTCAGCTGAACTTCCGATGAAAACACAATTCTTGATAGTTGGACTGGAATTTTCTGTGCAGAGAATCCCCGCACCCCCACTTACTTGCCAATACATACTTGAAAATCCATTGATTATTCTGAATCCTGAGAGAATGGAAGATGGACCTTCATTTGAATGAAAATAAAAACCTCTTGCAATGTTCTCGCAATCAATAATGCAGGAATCAGGAGCATTCTCCGACATAACTACAATTGCTCTACCACTGAAATCTATGTCTCTGTTACCAATACCTATATAAATACCATTGGAAACAATGACTGTGTCACCATCAACAGCAGCATTAATTCCCTCCTGTATTGTCGGCTGGTCATCAGGAACATGGATTATAGTAGTATTTGCTACAATAGGTAAAAAAGTGAGTAACCAGCCTAATATAATTACTTTTATTGTTTTCATCATATCTCCCTAACGGTAATATTTGTTTGTTCCAAGTGTTATAATCTACTTTAAAACTAAGCACTTTTTGGTATCTATTATTTTATTATCAATTTGCAATTGGTAGAAATAAATACCTGAACTTACTGGATTACCATTTCCATCTTTACCATCCCAGACAATGTTCCAGCCTCCTTTTTCCTGTTTCCCCTTTACGAGGGTCTTAACCAATTGTCCTTTAATGTTATAGACACTTAACTCAACTCTACTGTCCTTGGGAATTGAATAATGTATTTTAGTGGTGAGATTAAGAGGATTGGGGTAATTTCTAATAAGAAAATTCGGGGTAATTAATTCACCTTCTGTTATTGGCGTAACAGATTCTAAATATCCTGATGCAAGATATAAATCTCCCCAATCAATGTCATCGGAATCGACCTTAAGAAAGCCAACATAAACAGAATCATATTCATCAAAATTAAGTGCCACTTGTGATGAAATGGGGTTAAGCTCCTCCCAGGTAATCCCGGGAAGCCAATTGTAGTATTCAGTAAATTCATCAGAATCAACAGCATAGTGAAAATGGAATTGATACGGGCTCTCATAGAAATCAAGATTTGTATAGAGCTTTTCACCTGTATTTGAAATAGCAAAATCACTAAGATGGTCTTGAGGAGTAAAAGAAGTCAAAATCTGAGTTGTATGTGTTTGGTAATCGTATTTTATAATCAAATCTTCCTCTCCATCCCGTGTAAGGATATAAATTTCATCATCATAGATTTTAATATTTCTTAGATAAATTTCATAAGAATATTGAGTAAGGCTAACTTCATATTCTTGATAAGATTCTCCTCCATTATCAGAAAGCATAATCGTAATCATAGAGGGAAAATTTTGATAAGCAAAAATAATTAGATTATTATCAGTATCTAAAGATTTATTTTTAAATGGATATGGAATAACTTGTTCATATTGAATTTCAAAATTAGCGCCTTCATCAGTAGAACGAGCGAGAAATAAAGTTGGTTCTATCCCCAAGAGATAAGCAGAAGGAAAATCAGGAAGCTGTGCTTCCAATAAACGGGTGTCATAATGATAATCCTTATTATATCCAGTGCTGGGATGACAACCATCATAATGATAATTTTCTATATCCCACTCGCTGGGATTTTGATCTCCATCTGGATGATTATATGGATCAAACCCCGAACGGTGAACAAAACCTCGTCTTCTCTGAGTAAGAGAACCAAACATGCGGATAGCCCCTCTTTCTGTAACAATGTCTACAGCAGATTCAGGCCAAACAGGATTATACCAGGGCCAATCTGTACCATAAGGATATACATATCCCGGACCAGTATTGGGATAAGAAGCAAGATATCCAGGAGCTTCATAAGGATAACCGCACATCCAATAAGTGAATTGTGGTGCCCCACCATGTAAATTAAATCCTAAAATATTTGGAGCAATACAGGAATCTGGTGGATAAATATATTTGTGAAAGTCTATATAGGTATAAAGAGTATCTTGTAATGTATAAGGACTTAAGCCAGTAAAACTTGGAGTTGAACCGTGTGGATGCTGATATTGAAATGTAAATATCCCATCATAATGACATGCCATATCTCCATACAAAGTCGTATCTCCTATTCCAATAGCAGCATAAGCTCCATATAGATATACATCCCAACAATTATCATCATCAATTTCCATATTATTAAAAGGGTCACGGAATTTATAACTTACAAGAATTTTCTTTTCTGAAACCAAACCAAAATAATCTGTTGGATTGGGATTATCAGGGTCATCTGGTGGTTGACCGGGAACTGTGTTTTGATAAGTAATATCGCCAACTATGAAAACTGTATCAGCACAACCCCATGTCTGTTTCCCTGCAACTTCTCCTTCTATCCAGAGTTTACTTTCACCAACCCAAACAGATTGGTTATTCAAAAAACCAGAAGGTCCTGTTATCCAATTGGTTTCATATATCGGGATATAATTTGTCCATATATGGTCAGCATCTTCAAACCAGTTTCCCCCAGCATTTATTACAGCATTCGCCTGTTCTGCATCGGCAGGATACCAGCTATAAACCTTAAAAGAGTCTATTCCAACAAGTTCTTTAAAGCCAAGTATAGAACAAAAGGCAGAGCCGTTAATTTTAACATATACAATATCAGCATCAATACCTGCAAAAGGTCTTATACCATATAAACGAATGAGTGAAGCACCAGGTCCAAATGTTTTTGGTGGAACTTCTTCTTGATAACCACCAAGAAAAATCACACTCATTGGAGCACTATAGACAGCAGGTTGAAATGTAGAATAATCCATTATGCGTCCAGAAGTTGTTGCAAAGCCATGAAAAGTTGGCCATCCTCCTACAGCATTTTGTATCCATATATCATCATTAGAATGAACAGGTCCCCATAATTCATCAAATCCATAGAATTTCACTATGGCAGCAGACCCGCCTGCATCAGCATTTTCAGATTCTTCTATATCAGTAAAATATTGATAGTTAGTAAACTCCTCACCAAAACCTGTTGAATAACAAAGTTCTAATGTGTCATTATGATTTATAACATAAGGGGTTTCAAAAACATTTTCAGCTATACTTTCTTTTGTAAATGTCTCTCCATTATCTGTAGAAATTGCTTTGTAAAGTAAGAAGTTAGAATCAGATATTGCTTTTGTATAAAAGATAATTACATCTTCATTGGATATTGTTTCTAAAACCGGATTACTTATTACTGGAAGTTTATAACAATACTCTCCCATAGTATCAACGATAGTGTAAGTAAACTCCTGCCCATTATTTTCCGAATAGGCAAAAACAACTTTGCCATAGTCTGTTCCATCAGATTGAATAAAAGTAAGATAAATCTTATTTCCAACAATTTTGTAAGCCTGCTGTCCTGCGAATTGTGCAGAACTATCTGCATTCACTAAAATCGGTTCATTGAACTGTGCTGATAGATTGATTGAACCGATAAGCAACAAAAATACAAATAATAATTTTGTTCTCATTTTGTCCTCCAAAAGTTTTTTTTATTAATGTTAATTTGAAAGTAAAAGATAATTATTTTTACTTCAAAAGCAAACATTTCTTTGTATCAATAACTTTATCTCCCACGATTAATCTATAGAAATATATACCTGAACTGACTGGATGTCCATTCTCATCTTTTCCATCCCAGATAATTTGTTGATTTGGAGATTTGTTGATTTGGAGATTTGAAAAGGTTTTGATCTTCTGACCTTTGATATTATAAATTTCTATCTTTGCCTGCCCGGGCGAAACGGAGCGAAGCTTGGTGGCTAAATCAAATAAAATCGTGGTTGAAGAACTAAAAGAATTGGGATAATTTTGATGAAGCGAATAACTTGCTGGCAGACTTGGTGTATCCTCTACACTTTGTTGATTCTGGTCAAAGTAATATGCACCCATATCTGCCCTTGTGCTATCCGGGTCAAGAGGTGAACTTGGGTCGCCTGTGTCTATGCAAGGTGACATTGTTGAATCAGGGATAGGGAAGTTAGCCCAGGTTAAATGAAAGTCTCCATTTTGTGGATCAACAAATAATGGGTCTGCATCAATATTTCCAACACCTGCCCAACCATTTTGAATATCAGAATAAGTTACTGTTGCATAGCTATCAAGCAGTCGGATTTCTGGTGGGACATCATTCCAAACGATACAGTTCTCTAAATTTATATCACTAAACCAGCAGTAAATACCTCCACCATAATCTGCACTGTTTTCACTGATTGTAACATTGGTTAAACTCAGACTAGACTCATAACAATAAATCGCACCACCTTTAATATTCGCAGTATTTTCATAGATAGTAACATTTTTCAATTCTGGTTCAGAATAATGATAACAATAAACTCCGCCGCCGAGATATTCAGCAGTATTCCCGTTAATAATAATGTTATTTAACAGTGGATTAGAAGAATGACAATAAATACCTCCACCATACCTACTGTAGCCATTTTGGATTGTTACACCTCCTATAGTTAAATTGTCATCATCCTTCAAGTATAAAACATGACTATTTTCTTCACAATCCACAATAGAGAAGAACTCACTCTCGCCCTGTAAAGATACATAACTTCTACAATTTAAGGGAAATATTTCTCCTGTTTGAGATGCGGAATAATTCCCATTTGCTAAATGGATTGTATGTGGGTTTGTACTATCTGGAATAATCTTTGCAAGTGCATAAGAAATTGTAAGCAATGGCTCCTCAGGAGTTAATCCACTATTGGCATCTGAACCATTAGTACTAACATACAAATCTTGATTAACCTGTTCTATTTTACTATGAAGAATATCAAAATTAAAGTTATTAGGTGGATAGGCAAAATGTTCATTGGGTTGTAATACAGTAAAGGTATCAGCAAATACATTTATAAAACTACTCATATATAAATCATTTCCCAAACCTGCGTAATTCAGGAATATATTACAGCGATTTTCAGTATTAAAATTCGGAGTGGAATTATCATCACAACTAATTCCGCCACCTTTATCCCCTGCAATATTTTCAGTGATTGTAACATTCTCCAGAATTGGGTTTGAAGAGAACCAGCAGTAGATACCTCCTCCTTTAATATTTGCTACATTTCCACTGATAATAGTGTTAGTTATTTCTGGATTGGCGCCTACACAGAAAATCCCCCCCCCAACTCCATAGGCAATATTTCCGTTGATTGTAACATTTTCTAAAATCAGATTGGAATCATTACACAAAATTCCACCACCTCCATTAAAACCCATAGATGCTTCAATCCCAAATGCACAATTTTCGCTTATATTAACATTAGTTAAAATCATATTAGCATTGCTCTTACAACAAATCCCACCCCCACAACAATTGGAAATATTTTCTTTAATGATAACATTTGATAATATCAGACTGGAATTAAGACAAAAAATTCCGCCACCACTATCACCACACTCTAAACCAAAAGCAAAATTATTACTGATAATCACATCTTCTAAAATTGAGCTGGAGTTGGAAAAAAACATACCACCACCAGATCCAGCGGTATTGTTAGCAATCAAACAATTCTTTAGCAAAATATCTGATGAATTAAAACAGCAAATTCCACCACCACAGCCAAAAGCAGATGAAGCAGTATTCTCTTTAATTAG
Source organism: Candidatus Cloacimonadota bacterium (assembly GCA_014384665.1). Taxonomy (GTDB): domain Bacteria; phylum Cloacimonadota; class Cloacimonadia; order JGIOTU-2; family JGIOTU-2; genus JACNFI01. The sequence goes on along the minus strand of JACNFI010000194.1, from coordinate 3,358 downwards.
ACAGTTTTTTATTAAAATATCAGATGAATTATTACAACAAATTGAACCACCATATCTATCTTGATAATTCCCAGTAGCTTTGCCGTATTCTAATTTACAAAAAATGACCTTTGATGAATCCTGTCCGTTTGTAGTTGTGTCGTGAAATCTCAAGCTATGCCAACCTGTAGTAGTATCCTGTGCTGTAAAAACTATAGTATCATTGGCAGTTCCTTCAGCTAATATCCTACCATAAATCTTAAACTTATAATGCTCAGAAAAGATAACATCTATTCCTGGCTCTATTATCAATGTGCTATCTACCGGAATATTTATTTCACCATCAATAATATATGGACTATTAGCATAAGTCCAGATGCCACTTACATCTCCACCCGGGATATGTGTATCGGCAAAAGAGATTGTGGCAATAAGTAATAGGCCGAACAGAATTATTATTTTCTTCATTTTTCTTACCTTACCTTTCTTATTATATGACTCTGATAAAATCGGAGTCAGTTGCCAGTTTTCCATCCTAGAATATGGAGTAAAACGACCAGGTCGTTTTTGCATTAACATGGTTAATGCACTCCAAATTATCTCAAAAGCAAACATTTCTTTGTATCAATAACTTTATCATTAATTTTTAGGCGATAGAAATAAATTCCAGAAGTTACCGACTTGCCATTCTCATCTTTTCCATCCCAGACGATATTCGGAATTCGGGATTCGGAGTTCGGAATTCGGAGTTCGAAATTCTTTACTAACTGTCCTTTTATATTATAAATTCTTATCTGTGCTTGCCCCGTTAGATGCTTGCTATCTAATGGGGATAATCTGCGTAAATCTGTGGCTAAATCAAATAAAATCGTGGTAGAAGAACTAAAAGGATTAGGATAATTTTGATGAAGCAAATAACTTGCTGGCAGACTTGGTGTATCCTCTACACTTTGTTGATTCTGGTCAAAGTAATATGCACCCATATCTGCCCTTGTGCTATCCGGGTCAAGAGGTGAACTTGGGTCGCCTGTGTCTATGCAAGGTGACATTGTTGAATCAGGGATAGGGAAGTTAGCCCAGGTTAAATGAAAGTCTCCATTTTGTGGATCAACAAATAATGGGTCTGCATCAATATTTCCAACACCTGCCCAACCATTTTGAATATCAGAATAAGTTACTGTTGCATAGCTATCAAGCAGTCGGATTTCTGGTGGGACATCATTCCAAACGATACAGTTCTCTAAATTTATATCACTAAACCAGCAGTAAATACCTCCACCATAATCTGCACTGTTTTCACTGATTGTAACATTGGTTAAACTCAGACTAGACTCATAACAATAAATCGCACCACCTTTAATATTCGCAGTATTTTCATAGATAGTAACATTTTTCAATTCTGGTTCAGAATAATGATAACAATAAACTCCGCCGCCGAGATATTCAGCAGTATTCCCGTTAATAATAATGTTATTTAACAGTGGATTAGAAGAATGACAATAAATACCTCCACCATACCTACTGTAGCCATTTTGGATTGTTACACCTCCTATAGTTAAATTGTCATCATCCTTCAAGTATAAAACATGACTATTTTCTTCACAATCCACAATAGAGAAGAACTCACTCTCGCCCTGTAAAGATACATAACTTCTACAATTTAAGGGAAATATTTCTCCTGTTTGAGATGCGGAATAATTCCCATTTGCTAAATGGATTGTATGTGGGTTTGTACTATCTGGAATAATCTTTGCAAGTGCATAAGAAATTGTAAGCAATGGCTCCTCAGGAGTTAATCCACTATTGGCATCTGAACCATTAGTACTAACATACAAATCTTGATTAACCTGTTCTATTTTACTATGAAGAATATCAAAATTAAAGTTATTAGGTGGATAGGCAAAATGTTCATTGGGTTGTAATACAGTAAAGGTATCAGCAAATACATTTATAAAACTACTCATATATAAATCATTTCCCAAACCTGCGTAATTCAGGAATATATTACAGCGATTTTCAGTATTAAAATTCGGAGTGGAATTATCATCACAACTAATTCCGCCACCTTTATCCCCTGCAATATTTTCAGTGATTGTAACATTCTCCAGAATTGGGTTTGAAGAGAACCAGCAGTAGATACCTCCTCCTTTAATATTTGCTACATTTCCACTGATAATAGTGTTAGTTATTTCTGGATTGGCGCCTACACAGAAAATCCCCCCCCCAACTCCATAGGCAATATTTCCGTTGATTGTAACATTTTCTAAAATCAGATTGGAATCATTACACAAAATTCCACCACCTCCATTAAAACCCATAGATGCTTCAATCCCAAATGCACAATTTTCGCTTATATTAACATTAGTTAAAATCATATTAGCATTGCTCTTACAACAAATCCCACCCCCACAACAATTGGAAATATTTTCTTTAATGATAACATTTGATAATATCAGACTGGAATTAAGACAAAAAATTCCGCCACCACTATCACCACACTCTAAACCAAAAGCAAAATTATTACTGATAATCACATCTTCTAAAATTGAGCTGGAGTTGGAAAAAAACATACCACCACCAGATCCAGCGGTATTGTTAGCAATCAAACAATTCTTTAGCAAAATATCTGATGAATTAAAACAGCAAATTCCACCACCACAGCCAAAAGCAGATGAAGCAGTATTCTCTTTAATTAGACAGTTTTTTATTAAAATATCAGATGAATTATTACAACAAATTGAACCACCATATCTATCTTGATAATTCCCAGTAGCTTTGCCGTATTCTAATTTACAAAAAATGACCTTTGATGAATCCTGTCCGTTTGTAGTTGTGTCGTGAAATCTCAAGCTATGCCAACCTGTAGTAGTATCCTGTGCTGTAAAAACTATAGTATCATTGGCAGTTCCTTCAGCTAATATCCTACCATAAATCTTAAACTTATAATGCTCAGAAAAGATAACATCTATTCCTGGCTCTATTATCAATGTGCTATCTACCGGAATATTTATTTCACCATCAATAATATATGGACTATTAGCATAAGTCCAGATGCCACTTACATCTCCACCTGGAATATGTGTGTCTGCAAAAGTGGGAGTAGCAATTACCAATAAACCTAATAAAATAATTATTTTTTTCATTGTTTTTACCTTTCTTTTTTAGTTATTCCACTCTGGAGAGTGGGACTCCAAAAATCAAAATTTTTATCTTAAAAGCAAACATTTCTTTGTGTCAATAATTTTATCTCCCACGATTAATCTATATAAATAAATGCCTGAACTTACTGGATGTCCATTCTCATCTTTCCCATTCCAGACGATGTTCGGAGTTCGGGATTCGGATTTCGGAATTCGGAAAGTTCTAATTTTCTGTCCTT
>JACNFI010000193.1 GCA_014384665.1 Candidatus Cloacimonadota bacterium | reverse complement strand
TAGCTTCTGTTGAATCATATGGATTTATAGTTAACCACCAGTAAATAAAAAGGAAGACTTTATTCCATGACCATAACCATATCGCTGATGAATCCTGTGTAACAATGAAATCAAACTCTTGGGTTGATCCGAAATGTAATACTATTGGCGAAGAATTGTAATTAGTGATTCTGTAACACATATGAACCGAATCAGCAGGTAAATAAGTATCTTTATCTGTAGCCATGTAGTATTTAACACTATCAATTATAGTAGAATTATCGTTCTCATATTCAGCATATAAGAGTAATGGCAAAAAGACTATTATAATAATTACAGCTTTTTTCATGATGCCTCCTAATAAATATTTGTTTTGTAAGATGTTTGGACTTTTTTTCCAACAGAACGATCATACTTTTACCTTAAAATGATACATTTCTTCACTGCAACCAATTCCCCATTTGTTGCTAATTTGTAGAAATATACACTGGGACTTACTGTTTTGCCCGAATCATCGCACCCATCCCAGACAACCGAATAATCGCCCTTTGTATATCGATCATCAGTGAGCGTTTTTACTTTTTGACCTTTTAGATTGTAAACCGTTAATGTTACATCGCTATTTTGAAGGATTGAAAAGGAAATTTTCGTCGAAGGATTAGAAGGATTAGGATAATTATCTTGAAGGATATAAGATAATTGTGGAATTTGTGTTTCGCCGATACCATATTGTATAATGTCATTACCTACAAGATAATTGGCACAATTATTAATAAACTGGCAACAATTCGCTTCAGTACAATAAAATCCAGCAGAACCGAATGATATTACTTTTCCATTCATGCCGGCATTGCTGAGAACAGCGGTAGGTTTTGTTGGTTCTGCATATAGATAGAGAATGCTGTTTTCAGTCTGATTATCGATTATAAAGCTGTATTCTCCGTTTCCCAGATATAATCCACCAATATATTGCGACAACGAATCGGATAATTGGTTGTTATAGAATTGAGGTTCACCACCATAGGTTTCATAATCAAGGTATTCACCCAACTCAGCATTGAATATATTTTCTCTGGAACCAATTGTGCGAGTATAGTGCTCATCAGCAACACCGTATTCCCGGAGAGTAAATCCCTCTTTTATACTACGATCATTTATTTGTTCCTGCGGAAATTCTATAATTGGTTCTCTTTCTCGATTCTTAATATTGGAAAGCATAACCCATGCATTTCTTTGTACCGTTTCAGGTTTGGGATCACAAATATAAGGAACTATTGTGTCATATAATTCTCCTTTGAAATGATAAAACCCGAAATAGTCTGACGGATAATTACGAGCTCTCTGAAGAAGAGATTCTATCCAGATGAAGTCATTTACAAGATGATCTGCTTCTTCAAGGGTTAAGCTATTGTCGATGGCTGTGTTATAAAAATTATTTTTTATGTAGTTCCGTATTCCTAATGTTGTGTACTCTTCTGAGACAGAAACATTTTGTAATCCATTTGCTTCCAATGTACTAATTTCAGACATTATATAAGTGTTGTTTCCTATGTATTTGAATATGAAGACATTATCAAGTTGATAAGGTGTCTGGTTTTCAATAACAAGTTCGTCACTATGTATAGTAAAATATATGAAATTCAATCTCGAATCGAATGCTGCTTCATAGATCAATTCATTTTTGTTTCTTGGTTTTGCGTTGAAATTATTCCACCTGATATTTCCTCTATTTATTTCATGACGGGGTTCTGCTAATGTTGGATTACCGGAGAAAAATACTTCAAAATCGATTTCAGTTGCATCGTTTACATCAAAATGCACAAACGGTTTAAGCCAATAAACATCCTGTAGGTTATACACATTAAGAAAACCCAGAGTATCGTTAAAAGCCTCAGAGAAAGCTAAGGTGTCAAAGTGTGAATATTCATTTGGCACTCCTTTTGTCGCGAAATAAGTTTCATCTACAATGCGAATGGCACAGTCATAATTATTAAGATCAAATTGTCCGGGAGCTTGATCGCTATCTAACAAGACATTGCCATAGCCGATTATTATTTGATATTCATCACCGTTCCCAAGATTAATTTCGACCTGCCAGCCGTCTCCATAAACGTTATCGTAATGAATCAGTCCCATAAACATTTCCGCAACTATTTCACCTTGAGGGTCGAGTATTATTCCCGTAGGATAATAATAATCGGGTGAAGTGCATTCGGCAAATACATATAACGTTTTAACGGATTCGAGCTCACCCTGAGGAGGAAGATCAATATTGTAGATCAATTGTTGATTGCCTGCTTGAATTTCATTCACGAATTCCACATCTAATGAAATTGATGATCTCTCTAAATAGGTAATGTTGAATTCTTGAAAGGAGTAGCCAAAATAAATGCTATTTTCACCCCACCCATCTGTGTAATAATCAACTCCATGAACAAGATCGACGAGAATATTTGACTGAGAATGAAGTAATATGCAATAGAGCAGTGTTACAGATAGAATAAATAATTTCTTCATGGATTCCTCTCTTCCTTAACAAGTATTAAATTGCTCAAATATAACTTTGGTGATCTAACTTTATGTTTCACAGTTCCACTATCTTCCCGAGAAATAATATACTTTCTGTTCGATGGTCATATATCATAAATACGAAGGGGTGATTCACATTAAAATAAAAGCCAGAACCTTCAGCCCAGCATACATTTGTCGCTGCTGCTGCACTTGTTCCTTCTTCACTTAGTTCGATATATGTTTTTTGTAAAATGTAATCAATATAGGGACTATTAGATGTCATATTTCCGAAATTAGCTTTTAAGGCATCAAAGGGTAGGATCATTCCCATATTGTCCAAAATATAGTTAAGTTTTTTTGAATATTCATATGAGAACTTGGGGATCATAATATTGGATGGGTGAGCTCCTAATTGTTCGTCAGTTAGATAATCAAAAGAATCTAACCACTGTGTGATATTTTCCAGTGTGAGCTCATTTATGAATGCATTGAATGCTGCATTATCCTTAGGACAAAAGACATACAGTGTTATTTCATCTCCTGAATAAGGCAATCTGGATGCTATGAAAGAATCCTCAATATAATATTGGAAAGTTTCGACCGGAAGACTCATAAATGGAATAACGCTCAAAGCTCCATTATAGTTTCTAAATGAGAATAATTCAGTGTTGTCCTCATCAAATGCATATTTCCAATCTCCTTTAAAGGCAATTGCATTGATAGCAAACATAACATCATATTCAGAAATGGATTCAAGCAGATCAGTGATCATCCCGTTAGTATGCTCCTCGACCCATTGGTTGATTTGATCAATCGTAGTCTGGTCAAACGGAGTGTTGTATGCTTCCGCATCATAGTAATTTTGAATGCGTTGAATAAACGCATCATAGATCGGATAGCCGTTCAATATCCAGAGAGAATTTGCCAGCAACAATTGTAATCCAGGTTCGAGGGTTTGTAGTTCCTGAATAAGTGCCTTGTAAGTAATATTAAGCTCGTCAAGGGAAAAGTCATCGTATCTTGCGGTTTGTGCGACTTCTTCCAGTGTTGTTCCCAAGGCAGCATTATATACGATTCCAAGTACAATTGAAAGACTAAGAGGTGAAATGACAATATTCTCATTTGGTTCATCCAGATTTGCTTGTTCGAATAGTTCCAGAGAGAATTGCCTGTTCGCATCACTGAGTTTTTGGATATCGATTAAGGAAGAATTATCTTGTGAGTGATTTGGATCAATATTCGTTGGTGCGGATTTTTTAGAGCAGTTTATAACCAAAAGAGTAAGTAATATAATTAAAAAAATTAATCTTCTCATGCTAACTTCTTTTTTTTATCCCATTTTGCATCCTCAACTAATTACATTAACACACTAAAATATTCCAATTTAGAAAAAACTTAATTTCTATTTAGAATCTGCACATAATTTTTGTCAAATTTTTGTTTAATAGAGTTCAGAGCGATACTCATATTCCTTCATTCTGAACTCCATGCAACTTCGTTGCTATGAAGGCCAGCCCGAAGAAGGATATCAGACTCGAATTAATAACGCAGTATGAACCGTATATTCCTTTAACCTATGGAATCATATACCCCACTGCCATCTGACGAATATTATGT
>JACNFI010000192.1 GCA_014384665.1 Candidatus Cloacimonadota bacterium | reverse complement strand
TTTCTGTGATTAAATCTTTAAGAGCATAAATCACCATTTTACCAGCTTTAAGATTGGTTTCTATTGCATAATATTTGTTGTCAAGGATTACTTCATTTATAGTTAGTCCTGTCAGATGTAATACTTCTGGATTATATGCAATACTAATATCAATACCTTCAATTTCAGATACCTTATCTATAATTACCGGAATTCTTAATATGGAGTTAACTTCTGCATCAATTTCAGTTGGTTCAAATGATTCGTCTGTGATTGATTCTCTCATATCTGGTGACCAATTACTTGATACATCTCCAAGTCGTATTCCAATGAAATTCTCATCTATTAAGTCTGAATCCAATGGAGAATACTCTCGTGTGTTTTCATAAACTATCGGGGGCCAATCATTACATTCAGGAATAGGTTCTGGAGTAAATACCCAGTTAATCCCACCTGTATTTAAATCAGTAATTAAGAGTGCAACATATCTCGCAACTCTTGAAGCATCTGTTCCACTTATAGATTGGTTCATAGATACATCTGCTGTAATCATTTCAATACAATCAAATTCATATAGTAAAGCAACATATCTCGCTATTCTTGAAGCATCTGTCCCACTTAATCCACCAAGGTCATCTGCTTTGGATGGCGTTGATATATAATTACCACCAGGAATATCATTGAAAAGATAATCTCCACTTTCAGCAGTAGTAGTAGAATAGGTGTTATCACCTGTAAGTTCTAATAGTGCATTGGGAACAGGGTCATCATCACTAAAGTAACAAATATTTCCTGAAATGTCATACTCTTCTTGAAAACCCGAAACTGATATATTATCAACAGACCAAAAATTAATACTATAGGAATCCTCTCCATAAGCAACAAATCTTACTTTGAATACATTCCCACCTGCATATTCAGAAATATCTATAGTTTCTGTTGTCCATGGAATATCACCATCTGCATTGGTATAATTGGCTACCCGCGTCCACAATGAACCATCATAAACTTCAACCCCCATCTGTTCTAAAGTACTTGTAAGATAATTACTAAGAGAAATATCATAAGTAAGAGAGATATTAGCTATATCTGTCCCATCAAGGCTATAACTGACTAAAGCAAAAGAATAATCTGTTTGAACTGGGCCCCAATCAAATTTTGCTGAGGGTTCTGGATTACCATAATAAGTTGCAATATCCCAGTTGCCCAGTTCAGGATTGAATGACCAGTTATTCGTTCCAAAATCACCATAATCCCAGGCTTCTACAAATGGTAGTGGGAATGGGATTACTACTTCAGGTGTTAGTTCAAAATCAACAAAATCTGTAGTTACACCGGCTTCTACCACAATTCCAAAAAGTGTGTCTGGTTCATAAGCCTCTGCTGATGCTGTTACATCATAAGTGCTTGCAGGTACATTAAATATTGTATATGTCCCATTGGCAATAGTTGTTGCCGAGTAACCATCAGCAGTAACAAAAGCACCTTCTATGCCCGAGCCTGTATCGGAACCAGTTACTGTGCCAGATATTGCACCATAAACCGGGGGTTCTGATATATTGATATCAATCTGATATTCACCAACTGCATTATTTCCATCAACAATAGCAAAATAGGTGCCTGCTACTAACTCCATCCCAAAAAGTGCGGATTGAACAACTCTATCTCTGGGCTTGGGTATATCTTTAGTCCATTCTCCTCTGCTATTATAATCATCATTGTAATAAAGGTAATTGTATGGACCGGGAACCCATCCGGGTGTGGATGAACTGTCAATATAAATCGCTAATTTCGTATCATAAAGAGAATTCAACAGGGATACATCAACTATCATATCGCTTTCAAGAGTGAATTGATAAACTACATCATTACTATCAGGTGCTCCAAAATCAGGTGGCATTTGATAATCATTGTTAAAGTTAACTGTAGAACCATTATCTGTATATTCACTATCTACAAAAGTTACAATAAATGGGTCTTCAATTGTATCTCCTATTAGGGGTCCTTCTGGAAATAAAAATCCTGGATAAGAAGTATATCCGCTACTGCTCATTTCGTCTCCTGCTATTCCACCAACTGAACTAATAGTCAAATCAAAGTTGTCGGAACCGGGCGGGTTCTCTTCATTTGGATTTCCACCAAGAAAACCATACTGATGTAATTGATAATTGTTGCTTGATGATTGCGAAAAGACAGACATAGAACAGTAAAATATTAAGATGCTGACCAATATTAATTTATTTATTGTTTTCATTTTTTCTCCTATTCTTTTTGGATTACAGCATTATAGCCTTTGAGAACCAATGGTCTATCAATTTCAAGTGAATTGCCAGAAAAAGTATTATTTGAACCTGCTCTGAAAATCAAAGTTGAATTATCTGGTGCTTCTGCAATTGCTTCCTCAATATCTTCATACGGGTCACCCGGACCACCATCCCCGGGGTCATCACCACCAACAAATTTAACAACATCTTCCGGTGCTATTTTTAAAACATGATATTGAGATGTATTATAATGAACACTTCCGCCCCAAAAAATATTATTACAAGAATACCAACCATCATGATTTCCACCCCATCCCATATTCATTTTGAATTGAATGGGAAGAGTACTGTCATTATAACCATAAATAACAAATGCATGCCCAGCATTTGAACCAGCAGTTTTGCCTTTGAATTCTATGGGGCGAAGCCACTGAATATCATCAATCATCTTTTGTTGATCCCGTGCTTCATATATGACATCCGGGTCATATTTAAAGTTATTTTCCATAACAACCGGCACATTACTCGTATTTGCTAAAGAAACCCAAAGACCATAATCTACTGAAAGAGCAATACCTGCTTGATAAGAAATAGTTGCTACTGCGTTAGCTCCACCTGGAGGTAAATCAGCCACATTATCTGCCATTAGATCCCATTCATATTCAGTAGCGCCAAAATCAGCTGCCCAATTTGTTGTGTTACTGTTAAGTCTATCATAAAGAGCATAGAGTGCATTATGATAAAGTATTACTTGATTCGGAGTAAAAGGGGGAGATTCAACAATATACCATGCCCATGAATATAGGTTGTAGTCCCAATTTCCATTCATTAAAAGTAAATCATTAATATTATCATAATCGAGAAGGTTATTATTTGTCCACCAATTTGAAATACCTGGATCAAAAGCTAAAGGTTCATTTATCCAACCATCTACCCATCTATAATTATAATCCACATTTCCAGTTCCTGTACCAGTTATAGGCCATTTCCAGTAGTACATTATCTGAGCCATTGCTGTAGCCACACAACAAGTCAATGTTCTTTGGCCGGCATTTACATGCAGTGGGCATTGGTCATTATAAGGTGTGTCTTGATTCCAAATAGAAGTAAGACCAAGCTCCAGTGAATCAGGAGCAACTCTAATTTCTTTATATTCTCTTATATCAGGCACTTTATGATTTGTCAGTTCATTCCAGTATCTTTTTCTATTTTTTAATGTTTTTTGATATTTCTGCAGTTCGGGAATATTTTCAGCGATAGCTTGTTCTGTATTTTTAAATCTTGCCATAATTTCCCATAGAATATATTTCGTTCCGGGATTTCGTGGGTCGTAATTACTTTTTGGGCAATAAAAATATACTGGTAAGGAAAGCTCATCTGCGCCACAAAGGCAATAACCACGACCATTTAAATGGGCAATATAACTAACGACTTCACCATCAACAATATTTGGTTCCATTTTTTCAATATAGGCATCAGGTCTGGCATCAGCAGTAACATAACGCACCCAGGTTTCCACAGCAGATTTTACTTCGTATTCAGATATGGTTTTTGACAGTAATGATAAAGGGAGTAGAAGGAGGATAAGTAAAATAGAATTTATTATTATTTTATTCTTATTCATAATTCCCCCTTATTGTAAACTTACAAGAACAAGAACCAGGCCTTGCCCATTTTCCAGCGATGTCATTGCTTTTCCAATAATAGCACCTTGTGCTTTTTCGTGGTCAGAAACTTTCATAGCATAGCCAGGTAATTGCGAAGAAGTTAAAAGGTCTCCAGGTTGTATAGAGCCATTGGATGCATCTGCCAAGCAATATACTCGTCCCGTTAATGCAACAGGGACATTACCATCAGCAATTGAGTTAG
>JACNFI010000191.1 GCA_014384665.1 Candidatus Cloacimonadota bacterium | reverse complement strand
ACGGGAATGACACTTGTCTTGGCGAAGCAAGCCGTAGCCAGAAATGAAGTGAAATTACTCATTTTGCAGAACTCATTATTTTATAATAAGAATGGAGTTAATATGATTATGAGAAATCAAAGATACATAAATAAAATTATTCTGTTTTCAGTATTTTTCCTATTGATTGGAACTTCTCTTATAGCTGATAATAGTAATATTTTACAAATACATGATGCAGTTAGTGAACCTTTTGATACGATAACGGTGGATGTTGAAATTATAAACGATGATTCTTTTGTGGCATTTCAATTTGACTTACCTTTGTCAGAACAGTTAACATATTTACCAAATTCCACACAATTAACCATTAGAAGTGTTGATCATATTATTATCGCCAACATTGTTAATAATGATACATTGAGGATTTTTGCGTACTCACCAACGAATACTGCATTTACAGGAAACAGTGGTAATGTTGCATATTTTGAATTAATTGTTGGTAGTGTTCCCGGGAATTATTCCCTGAATATGAATAGTCCGATTATTGGTGATAGTAATTCTGTAAATATTTTAACAGGAACGATAAATGGTATATTTACAATTCTTGCACCAGATATTGATTTGAATACAGATTCTCTCGATTTTGACCGAACTCCATTAGGTAGTTATACTGATAGGACATTTACTATTTATAATCTGGGTAATCAATCCCTTCAAGTTGATGATATCAATATTGACAATCCATATTTTACTATAGTAGGTGATACTACATTCACTATATCTGCATTTGGTGAGCAAACAATAACAGTTCGTTTTAACTCAATTATAAAGGGAACTTATAATAATCAACTTACAATTATATCAAATGACCCTGATGAACCGAATTTAACTATACAATTGCATGCAATAGCTTTTGCTGTAAATGAACTGCATATAGGCAACATTTTTGCGTTTTCAGGTGATACTGTGAGATTATATTGCTCAATAAATAATATGGAGCCGTTTGTAGGATTTCAGTTTGATTTACTTTTACCTGAACCTATGACATATATTGAAGGTACTACTCAGCTAACTGAACGCGCTGTTGACCATATTGTTTCTGCGAATATGATTGGAGAAGACACTTTACGAGTTGTTGCATATTCACCAAGCAATACTCCATTTTTGGGTATAGATGGAGATATAGTATTTATGGATTTCTACATAGTAGGAACTGGTGGATATTATTCTCTTAATGCGGAAAATGTAATAATCGGTGATGCTGCAGGCGATAATATATTGTCAGATTATTTTAATGGACAGTTGGAGATAGCTGCCGCAGATATTTATGGTCCAGGTTCATTGAACTTTGGTGAAATATCTTTATTAGATACACTTCAGTTATTACTTAATATTGGTAACAATGGAAATGATACATTGTTAATAGATCAGATAGTATTTACAGATACAAGTTTTTGGTCAACTATTGCATTACCTCAATCTATTATTCCATCACAACAATTAAGCATTTCTGTTTTCTTTTCTAACATATTAGAAGGAACATATCAAGGACTTATGCGTATTTATAGCAATGATCCAGATGAAAGCCCATTTGATGTGACTCTACAGGGAATTAGCTTTTCACCAAACTATATGATTGTTAGGGATACGACCGCATTCGCAGGTGATACAGTTTTGGTTAAGATAGATGTTGATAATTATGATGAATTTGTAGCTTTCCAATTTGATTTGAATTTTTCAGAGATGCTTACTTTTATTGATGATTCAGCAGAACTAACTGATAGAGCACAGGATCATATTTTAGTTGAATCATTGTTAGATTCGACTAATTTACGAATAATAGTATATTCTATGAGCCAAAGTCCTTTTATTGGTAATTCTGGTACTGTGTTAACAATTCAATTTATTGTTAATGAAAACTGCCCAAGTGCAAACCTTGCTCTTACTTTGTCCAATGCAATACTTGGTGATGCAAATTCAAATAACATTTTGCGTGATGTACAGGATGGGGAGGTGGTAGTTGTTGTACCAGTTACACATAATATTTCAGGAAGTATTAGTTACTTTAGTTTTTGGGATGCTGTTCCGAATGTAATCTTAGAGCTTACGGGAGATAGTACTTATTCTACAAGTACAGATGAGATTGGAGATTACTTTTTCTGGGAAATTTTTGAAGGTAATTATGAATCAACGCCATCCAAAACCGATGACCTTGGTGGATTAGGTGGCACAGATGCTTCCCGGGTAGCAAGATATTCTGCTTTGCTATATGGATTTGATTGTCTTGAAATGATAGCCGCTGATGTCTCTATGAATGGTTTTATCAGTGGAACTGATGCTTCAAGAGTTGCGAGATATGTTGCACTTTTAATTACTGAATTAAATCCTGAAGGGATTGATTGGGTATTTACACCAGAACCTATTCCTGAATGTAATGATTGGCCTCCGATAGTTTATGAAAATACAAGAGAATATTCTCCCTTAGATTCAGACTTAACAGATGAGGACTTCATTGGCATAAGACTGGGAGATGTATCAGGTAACTGGTCACCAGATGTTAGAATGCCGCTTACTCAACAATCATCTCCGCCAGGGGCGGATCCTTCGGAAGAAGTAACTGAAATAGAAGCAAGCATTAACTCTACATTAAAAATTCCTGTAGTGATAGATGAATTAACAGCGATTGAAGGTATTGATATTGCTATTATATTTGATCCAGAAGTATTACAATTGACAGGATTAAGTATTAATGAAGGAATTCTTGATAAGAAAGATTATGTAATAGAAACTAATCTTGAAGAAGCTGGCAAAGGAAGAATGGTCATTTATGCACAGAAAGATTTAGTATCAGAATCAGGAGTAGTAGCATTTATAGACTTTGATGTAATAGGAGTTGAAGGTAGCAAAACAGAAGTATACTTCATAAAGTTTGACCTTAATGAGACAGAAGCATCAGGAGGGTTACAGGTAATAGATTCTGAAGGTAATGAGGTAATTACCCGAAGATTAGAAGTGAATGTAATTCAACCTCTTCCAGAGAAATTCGCTCTCTATTCAAACTATCCGAATCCGTTTAATTCAAAAACAGTTATCAGATATGATTTACCCAAAGATACTTATGTTAGCATTCAGATTTATAATGTAAGAGGACAGCTTGTAAAAGAGCTTGTTAATGGTGTTGAGGAGGCAGGTAGAAAGCAGATTGAATGGGATGTCAAAGATATGAGTTCCGGAATTTATTTCTATAAATTATTAACCAAGGATAAGATTTTCATAAAGAAGATGCTCCTCCTACACTAAAGTTTCGGAGGATAAATTCTCCTTCGTTAAATCATCCTCACCAGTCCCGAAAAAATCGTGACAGAGGATTGAAACTTCCTCCTTCGTAGATACCTACGAAAGACAGGTCGTAGGATAAATCCTACTTCGTTAAAATTTACGCTCCGTAGCCTACGCGAAGGAGTGCTTCCTCCTTCATCAAGACTACGGAGGACAAGTCGTATGATAAATCCTCTTGCTTTACTCTTTTAAATATGAGTCCACTTTAAAAACCATTAAAATGGTTAAAAGGTATCATTTTCCTTGAACCCACAACTAAAGTTGTGGGCTACCTAATCCGCTAACTACAGGCGTATTAAGTGTCATAGAAGCCCACAGTTTTAACTGTGGGAAATGTAGAATAAAAATTGATTTTAACCCCTTTAGGGGTTTTTAGCACAGATGGCTTTAGCCATCTTTCTTTGTATTAGTAAGCTTTTTTAACCTCAACCCCTAACCCCTTCTCCTTGATAGGAGAGGGTCAGGGTGAGGTAGATAAAGGTAACATTCTATTCAGATATTATTTCTTTTATTTTACTAAATTAAGGCGATGACTATTCAAATTAACCACGATTTATTCATTATCTTCCACTCCTACGAAACTTAAATTCATTAATAATCAAGTAAAATGAGAAAAAATTGACATAGAAGATTAAAATAAAGAAATAAATATAAATTCTGCAGGGGCGTAGTTCAGTTGGTTAGAATGTCCCGATCCATTTAGGCTCGGTGCGTGAGCAAGACTAATACAATCGGGAAGGTCGCGAGTTCAAGTCTAATAACATTTTTCATCATAAGACATTTTGATATATTCAGCAGTAAAATACT
>JACNFI010000190.1 GCA_014384665.1 Candidatus Cloacimonadota bacterium | reverse complement strand
AAATGACATATGTAGATAAAGATTGTGTCCTTAATTTAAGAATGCAACACTAGTAATCATGTAAATCCAATAAAATTTCCAATATTATTCTTTCATTTTTTGGAGGATAATTCAACAGAAAATTATATATTGGAAACTAATATTCATCAAATACAAGTATTTCCAAATCCGATATCTACTAATGCTACATTTCGTTTAACATCAAAAGAAAATACTTATGTGGATTTTTCTATCTATAATGTTAAAGGTCAGAAAATTATAACTATCTATAGTGGTGATATTGTAAGAAACGAAAAGGAATTTAATTTCAATTCAGGTAATTTACCTAATGGAATTTATTTTATGAAAGCAATCTCAAATAAGCAGGTTGCAACAAAAAAAATACTAATAATACATTAATAGTCCGGCTACGCCCTCCTAAAAGATGGAGGGTAAACCGTGACAAGGAGGAAAAAATGAAAAAGATACTTATGGTATCCGTCACACTTGCTGTTTTAGCAGGTAGTTTATTTGCCGGGAGCGATGAAGAATTTGATTATATTGATGGAAATGTGATTATACAAACTTCAGATTATATGGAAGTATTACAGAGAGAACCGGAATTGGTTACTGATAAAGAATGGTTCAATGAGATGATACCCATATACGATATCACAGATGTAAGACAGATTGGAGAAAAAATAATTCCTGCTGAAAACTTAACCAATTTCTTATTTTACACGGTTGTTTTTGATACAGTTCATACTGTGCAAGAAGTGCAGGATGTGTTTGCAATGAGTCTTTATCATATTTCCTGTGCAGGGGAATACGATAAGGATTCAGATTATGAATCCAAAAAATTAAAGGAGGTTAAGATGATACTCAAATTACCAATATGAAATGCTGATTAGCTGAACCGCTAATTGGCTGAAATGCTAACAAGCTAATTATGGAGGAAACGATGAAAAAAAGAATAAAATTAACAGGACAGTTTTTACTGATTCTTTTTCTATTCTCTATACTCACTACTAACTTCTCAATGTTGTTTGCTCAAGAAACCATTATAGACACTGTTTACAGTGAATTATCTTTAGAAGCTTGTGTTTACTATAACACACTGTGGAATGTATATGGTGGTGGTGTTATGACATCGACAAGTGGAGCTCATGTAGTTGGTGACTGGGAGGATGCTTTTGTAGGT
This sequence comes from Candidatus Cloacimonadota bacterium, assembly GCA_014384665.1. Taxonomy (GTDB): domain Bacteria; phylum Cloacimonadota; class Cloacimonadia; order JGIOTU-2; family JGIOTU-2; genus JACNFI01. The sequence goes on along the minus strand of JACNFI010000190.1, from coordinate 20,529 downwards.
GGAAACTGCTATAATAGAAGTTTCTTTTCTTATCCAACCCAAGAAGCATCAGAAGGTTTTACTCTGCAAAGTGCATATATGTATATATATCAAAATGGGTTCGGTGGAAATTCACAAGCTGGAGTATGGCCAGTCTGGGATATTGATAATCAACAATATAGATATCCCTGCAATGTAGACCATGTAGATTATGGAAATACATTTAGTTATGATGACTTTAACTGTTTAGTGCTTACACCAAATGTTTGTGAAATCGACAGCACAATTTTTCAGGGCTGGAGAGATTTGGATATAACATCATCTTATTTAGCTGATGTAAATTCAGATAGGCAGTTTTCGCAATATCGGCTTAAATTTCCTGTTGACACCGATTATGACTATCTTTATGATGATTTAGTATTCTTTTCAAGCTATTCTACATCCCATATACCTCATTTAGTCTTAACATATATTCAGAACAGTGGAATAGATGAAAATGAGTTAAATGATCAATATATACTGGATGTTTTTCCAAATCCGGTAAAAAGAAATTTAAACATCAGTTTCTCTCTTCGTATGTCACAACAAGTTGAAATATATCTATACAACATTAAAGGGCAGAAAGTTAAGAATGTATTTTCAGGTAATGGAAAAAAAGGAAAAAATGAAATTTCAGTAAATGTGGGAAATTTAAGTATAAGTAATGGAATTTATTTTCTTAAATTTGATAAAAATGATAATAAGCCAATAATAAAAAAAATCTTAATAAAAAATAGGAGAAAATCATGAAAATAATATTATTATTTCTAAGTTTACATGCAATATTGTCAGTGACTCTTTTTGCAGGTAGTAATAATGAAGAAAGTGAATTTATTGAAGGAACTATAATAATTCAAGCCTCAGAAATTATAGAGGTTATTCAAAGAGAACCGGAACTAATTACAGATAAAACATGGTTCAATGAAATGATTCCTGTTTATAATATTTCCAATCTGAGTCAGCTTGGAGGGAGAATTATTCCTCCTTATAAAATAACTGACTATTTATTTTACTCAGTAGTATTTGATACTACTTATACAGTTGAAGAGGTTCAAGATGCTTTTGCAGCAAAAAGTGAAGTTATTACATCAGAACCGAGTTATATGATAGTTCTGGATGGTATAAACACAAATGATTTTTATGCAGATGATATGTGGGCACTGGAAAAGATCGGTATGAATGAAGTGTGGGGTGAATTTCAAGAATACGGCAGTGAAGATGTTGTCATAGGTGTTATTGATAGTGGAGTGGATTTAGGTGCAATTCCGGAACATCCTCATATAGAAATTCACGAGGACCTGAGGATTAATTTATGGACTAATGATGATGAGATTCCTGAAAATGGAAGAGATGATGATAATAATGGTATAATAGATGATTATTATGGCTGGAATCCTTTTGCCTTTGATTATCATGCTCAAAATGAAGATGAAACCATTCCACAAGACTTTTATGGTCACGGCACACATGTAATAGGAACAATTGGAGCAATGACAAATAACGAAATCGGAGTTGCAGGAATAGTTGGTGGTTGGGATGAAATTCCGGGTTGCAGAGTTATGGCAGTAAGGATTGGTGGAACAAGGACAAGTAGAGTATTACCAGATACTATAGCAATTGATGGATTGTATTATGCATATTTAAATGGAGCAAATATTATCAATATGAGCTGGCATGTACAACCCACGACTCATCTTTATGAATGTATAAGTATAATAGCTAATGATGAATGGGATTTATGGGATGAGGGATTTGAACCAATTTTAGTTGCAGCAGCAGGAAATGACGGTGATGAATCTTTGAATTATCCGGCAGCATATCCGGAAGTTATTTCAATTGCAGCGACTACTATTGCGGATCAAAAGGCAAGCTATTCTCAATATGGTAATCCTTATATAAATATCAGTGCTCCCGGCGGTCAATCACCTTACAAAATAATGTCAACAATGCCATTTGATAATCTATTTTATAATCATACTCATCCTCCATTTTTAGATTCTGAATATTCTTTTTCTAGTGGCACATCAATGGCTTCTCCTCATGTAGCAGGTGTTTTGGCTCTTATGAAAAGCAGTTTGGATTTAAACAATGAAGATTTGAAATGGAGATTATTTGGAACATCAGATGATATCTACCAATATAATCCTCCTGAATATCTCGGAAAACTTGGTGCAGGCAGGATTAATGCATACCGGGCAATAAATCCTGGTGAACAAGAGCATCCATCATTAAGAATGGCTGGTATAGGTATTTTTAATGACAATAACAATAATGGTATATTTGAATTCGGAGAAGAAGTGTCATTAGAAATTGATATAAAAAACTGGTGGGTAGCTGCCCAGAATGTCATAGGTGCTCTTGAATTAGCTGACCCAGCAAATGAAGTTGATTTAGAAATAATAAATGGTGAAAATATATCATTTGGTGATATACCGCAGGGTGGAATAGGTGTCAACCTGAATATTATCTTAAGCGATGATCCAGAAGATACAACTCCCAGGGAAGTAGAATTAAAATTAACTTTAGAGATGGATAATTATCCAAATACAGAACTTCACTTCAATATTTATATTTATGCAAATGTTTATGAGCCATTTGCTGAATTAATTAATAATCCTGAAGACGAAGAAATTGTTACAGAAATCACTTCCGGAGATATTGATAATGACGGTGTAGATGAATTAGCAGTTGGTTCATATAATTTTCAGCATAATGAGAGCTTCATACATTTATACAAAGATGGTATTTGGGCAAGTAATATGCAATTGACAGACTCCATATCAACAAAAATTTCTTTTGCAGATTTAGATGATGATGGTAATAAAGAAATAGTAGCTGGTGATAAATCTGGAATTATTTATATTTGGAACTGTGATATGGAATTATTAACAAATTTTAATACCGTATGTGAAATATATTCTATAGCAATAGAAGATGTTAATGGTAATGGTAAATTAGATATTGTTGGTAATGGTAATCCAAATTGTGTATTTGTTATATATGATGCACTTACTAATCCTGAAGTATTTTATTTATATTTAGATAATCCAGATGGAGAAATGTTATCTGAAGTATCTGTTGCTGATGTAGATTTTGATTCTTTTAAAGAAGCGGTGTTTATTTATCATAACATAGTTGATGATTTTCATTCAGCACAGCTAATTGTAGTAAATTTTGTATCCAGAGGAATTGGTGGTTATGAAAGTGAAGATATTTGGGATAATGGAATAGATATCTTTGTTGACCTTCATTCTACCAATGTCATTTTAATTAAACCTCAAATTGAATATGTTCATTATCATCGTATTTATTTTGGTTTGGGAACTGTTAAACTCAATATTGATCCTAACTTGAGCTATACTAGCGTATATAAAGTATATTGTTATGATGCTAGAGGTGATATAAACCAGATTTGGGTAGAGTCTCCAGACATAGGCTCTACTTCTAATGTTGATTATGAGGGAATTAAGATAATAGCAGGAGAATTTGATGATGATGAAGGAATTGAAATATTAAAGTCTAAAAGAGAAGCTATTTTAGATGTTGAAGAAGGTGAAAGATTAGATTATATCTTTAACACTTATTGTCTCTTTGGTTATATTCATAACAATTTTATTCCAGAAGTAATAACTAATATTGCTGATGATAATTACAATGATGTCATACTCAAAAGAGGGGTTGAAATTAGGGTGCTTAATACTGAAACTGAAGAAATAAATTACCTGAGAATGCTTTTCCCGGATGAAGATATCCCAGTAAAATCCCTTGTTTTAGGGAATGCTGTTTTTGAAGAAGAAAATGATCTTTATATTGTACTAAATAATGGTTTTGTGTTCAGGGTTAATTTAGAAATCGGAGATATAAACGAATGGGAACAGCATCAAAACAATGCACGCAACACTGGCTCCTATTTCCAGCCTCTACCAGAGGTTATTCATAATGATATAACTGTAAGGCACAATGCAGTAATTGATAAGGCAATTAGATTTTCTCAATGTGCATCTATTGATATAACTCTTACTATTGAACCTAACAATGAAATCCTGTTTACACCCCAAGGTTCAATTATAGGAGGAAATATTCAAGCTCTCGGAACAGAAGAGGACTCCATAACATTTGCTGGACTTTGTGCTGATACAACCAAAGATTATTGGAAAGGAATCTCTATTGAAAGAAATAGCCAGTGTAATTTCAAACATTGTTATTTGCAGAATGCTATTACTGCTCTTCTATACAATGATATTGAAAACCAAGATATTGAGAACTGCACTATTGAGAACAATATTATTGGTATTGCTCTTTATCATTCCTCAACCAAAATAAAAGAAAATATCATAGTTAATAATGATTATGGAATTGTAGGATATAACAGAAGTATGCCCATTCTTACGGAATTAGGTCCAGGTGCAACTCCTTTTAATAATGCAATAGTAAATAATGATTCTATAGGAATTTTCCTTGATAGTTCCATACCGTATCTCAATAATGGCTACAACGATATTTACAATACATTTGGAGGATGTTACATAGAGCTTATCAACTATCCTGGAAGAGTTATTTTCGCAAGGCGAAATTATTGGGGTACAACCAATATACCCGAAATCTATACTCATCTGGAACCACCAGAAGTATTTGTTATAGAGCCTATTTGTCAAGGACCAAATACTAATTATAATCCATTCAATACATCAGGGTTTGATTTACTGAAAGAAGCATATACATATCTGGAGAATGGAGATTATACAAACGCAGAGCTTAGTTTCAAAAATTTGATTGAGACATATCCTGAAACTCAGGAAGCAGACCAATCTATAAGTGGTTTGTTCATCTGTTATAAAGAATCAGATGGTAATTGGGATGAATTTGAAGCATACATAAATGCTCAACTGAATCAACAAGATATATCAGAAACTACACAGAAATTGCTTTTTAGTTATCTTAACTTATGCAAAAGAGAGAAAGAGGAATATGATATTGCTATTGCAAATTATGAATCCATCCTGGAGAATAATCCTACTTATGAGGATTCCTGCTATGCTGTTATTGATATTGGGAATACATATTTAGAAGCAGAGTCCAGTGGAAAAAGTTTCTCCTGCCAATATCCCGAGTTAATACCGATTTCAGCAGAATTGCATCAACAGAAGTCAAGAGAGTTGCTGAATTCTATATTAACTGGCAAGCATATTCATTCCCAGAAACCAGAGATTAGTAAACTTATTCTTTCCCAAAACTATCCTAATCCTTACAGGCATAATACAACTATCAGCTATGCCATACCAAAATCTGGTAAAGTCTCACTTAAGATATATAACATCAAAGGTCAATTAGTAAAGACTCTTGTAAATGGACACAAGGAGAAAGGTTATTACACTGAGATATGGGATGGGAAAAATAATAATGGAAAGAGACTGGCAAATGGAATCTATTTCTATAAGATAAAGATTGGGAGCAAATCAAAAGTAAGGAAGATGCTACTACTACGCTAAAGTTTACATTCCGTAGCCTTGGCAAAGGGATGCTTCGTAGAATAAATCTTACTTCGCTAAAGAGCTTTGTAGGATAAATGTTGTTGCAATAGCTATTGGTTATATTTTAGCCGATATGCAGGGGTGAATTTTTCACCCCTGTTTTTTTAATTGACTAAAGTTTCGCAGTTTCTAAAACATCATTAAATCGTATTCTTTCAATCATTGTCAAAATGCTTTGCTGTCAAAATGCTTTGCTGTCAAAATGCTTTGCTGTCAAAATGCTTCGCTGTCATAACACTTCGTTGTCAATTGACGCACCGAAGGTGCATATGACTATTTATGACGCACCGAAGGTGCTAAAACCCATTATACAAATTTACTGCGAAACTTGAATTAATTGACTAATTTATTGACGACAAAATCAAAATTTCAAAATTAATTCCTATGAAAAATATCTTTATTTTGGCTGGTGAACGCTCCGCAGATTTGCATACATCAAGATTTATCAAACAAATACAGAATTTAGTCCCTGATATTGCTTTTTGGGGTGTTGGCGGACCACGATTGCAGACATTAGGATTTGAATCTCTTTTTCCTTTTGAGAGATTTTCTCTAATTGGTTTTATAGAAGCACTAAGCCATTTTAGATTTTTTTTTCAGGTAATACAAAGAATCAAAGGTGAACTTACAAGAAGAAAACCGGATTTAGTTATCCTCGTTGATTATCCCGGGTTGAATATCAGAATAGCAAAAATTGCTCATAACATGAAAATTCCTGTCCTTTATTATATCAGTCCCCAGGTTTGGGCATGGAAAAAGAAACGAATTTATAAAATAAAAAGATATACAGATAAAATTGCAGTTATATTTCCTTTTGAAAAAGAGTTATATGAAAACATCGGTGCTGATGTTGAATTTGTAGGACATCCTATTGCAGAAGAGATAACATTTCAACTTTCAAAAGTTGAATTTGCTAAAAAATATAATTTGGATAAAAACAAAAAATGGCTCGCATTTATTCCTGGAAGTCGTGATGTGGAAATTAAGCGAATATTGCCAGCAATGGTCAAAACAATAAATGATTTACAAAGAACCAAATGTAATGATTTTGAGTTTCTTATTTCCCTCTCATATACAATATCAAAAAAACAATTTGACCAGATTATTGAACCAGTAAAAAGTTATGCGAAGATTGTGAGTGAAGTTTATGAGATAATGAAATATAGTTCCTTGGTTATTTGTAAATCTGGCACCTCGGCTTTAGAAGCAGGATATATCGGCACACCAATGATTGTGGTGTATAAAACTTCTCTGTCTTCTTATTTTATTGCAAAATTTCTAATTAAGATAAAAATGATAGCTATGCCAAATATTATTTTAGGGAAAAAAGTAATACCAGAATTGGTTCAGAAAGATGTCAATTCTAAAAATATTATTAGAAATATTGATACTATTTTAAACAACAAGAAAAATTATCAAAAGATTAAAAATGAACTTTCTATCTTACACGAGAAATTAGAAAAGAAAAAAGTTTCTGAATCCGCCAGCTTAAGGGTAGCAAAAATTGCTCTTTCAATGATAAATGAAAAAGAAAATAAAGAATAAAATTGTCCAATTTATTGGTCCTGCCTTAATCAACCTGCTTATAGGCAGTTTGCGAATCCAAGTTATTGATAAACAAAATTTACTTAATGCAAAAAAAAGGTATGGAACAGTTATCTATGCTTTCTGGCATAACAGGATGTTAATACTATCGTATGCACATAAATTTGAAAATGTTCATATATTGATTTCCCAACATCAGGATGGAGAATATATATCAATTGCTATTGACTCTTTAGGCTATAAATCAATTAGAGGTTCAACAACAAGAGGTGGGATAAAAGCATTAAAGGAATCGTTGCAAACTATAAATTACTATGATATTGCTATCACTCCTGATGGACCACGAGGTCCTAAAGAAGCAGTTAAGGATGGAATTCTTTATTTAGCATATAAATCTGGCAAACCAATTATACCGGTATCCTGTAATGCAAAAAGAAAATGGATATTAAATAGCTGGGACAATTTTATGATTCCCAAATTTACTTCCCCTGCAAAGATTATTTACGGTAAACCAATTATTGTGTCTAAAATTGATGAGATAAATTCTGCAAAAGAATTGTTAAGAAAAAGCTTAATTGAATTAGGTAAAAAGATAGGTTATTAAAATAACGCTAAAAGTTTTATTATAAGATACACTATAATAATTGCTCCAGCCCCGAATGCAAGAAATTTATACATATCATTACTTATGAGATGTGTGAAGTCTGCAGCTTCATTATGCTTATCATTGTGTGAGTGTTTAGAGCGTTTTGCCCTTTTAGATTTCCGATTATCAGAGATTTTTTTTACTGCTGCGATTCTGAATTTATCTTCTCTTAGCCATTCAACTTCACCTTCGGGATTGAGGAATGGTAAAAGCCCTTTTCTTCGTTTATGATAAAAATCCTTCATATCCATTCCACTTTTTTCTGCATCCTCATTAAATATACGATATAAATATTTTTCTTTATCTATTTCCATAAGCGTATATCCTAACCTAGACAAGCCCCCAGTTAAATAGAAAAGAAAATTTAACGGGGCAGGCAGAACCAAAAAAGGAAAATATTAATTTATGATAAACCCGAAAATTTCTAAATCCTAATTTCTAATGTCAAATAAAATTTCAAAGCCCAAATTTCCAATCATGCCATCTCCTCGTCCGTGGAGTCAGATTCTTCAGCAATTAATCTTTTTATATTTGTCATTTGATCATTTGATATTTAGAATTTTATTAGAAATTAGAAATTTGTAATTAGTCATTTAATTAGTCTTAATAAAAGGGTTTACAGAAAGAATAAAAATTTTATGACTAAAATAACACGAATATTATTGATAAGATACTAAAAAGAAATTTTAGGATGTTAAGTCACAAACTTTCAAAAGCGATGTCAATAAAAAACATTAATTTATTTATTATTGTTAAAAAAACTTGCATAAATTTTTTACATTTCATAAATTATACATAAAATTACGAAGTGCAAGGAGATATGTATGTTAGATAAGATGCGAGGTATATCCCGTCCTGTTATTTGGATAGTAGCAATTGTATTTATTGCCGGAATGGGGACAATGGGTATCAGCAATATTTTTAAAGAAAAACCCCATGTGGGCAGGATAGCCGGAAGGAATATAAGATACGATGAATTTTATCAAATGGTCCAAAACAGTTACTCTGATTACATAGAAAATTCTGAAGATAAAGAAATTGATGAAAAAACAATTCGCCAGCTGAATGACAAAACCTGGGACCAATTAGTACAAACAATAATTTTAGATAAAGCAATAAAAAAATATGATATAAAAGTATCGCCAAAGGAAGTAGCAAATAAAATGCTTAATGACCCACCGGATATTATATTACAACATGAGAATTTTCAGACTGATGGCAAATTTGATAGAGATAAATACATTACCGTGCTAAAAAATCCTGATATTGATTGGACTTGGTTAGAAAATTATTATACCCAGGTATTGCTGTATAAAAAATTAAGTAATATCATAAATTCAGATGTGATTATTACTAACTATGAAGTAAAAAAAGATTATTTAGAAAAAAATACTAAAGCACAGGCGGACATAATTGTATTTTCTGTTGATATGGTAGATTCTGTAGAAGTTACTGATAAGGAAATTCATGACTACTATAATAAGTTTAAAGAGGATTTCAAAAAAGAGCCTCAGAGAAAGTTAATGTATGTAAAAATACCCTTAGAACCCGGTCCTGTTGATATTAAAGAAGCAGAAGATAAGATTAATAATATTTATAAAATGGTTATGGATGGTGAAGATTTTGCAGAATTAGCTAAAGACTATTCAGAATGTCCATCTGCATCTAAAGGTGGTGATTTAGATTTCTTTGGAAAAGGAAGAATGGACCCAACTTTTGAAGAAAAAGCATTCTCTATGAAAAAAGGAGAAGTGAGTGAGCCAATTAAAACCAGATTTGGATGGCATATTATTAAACTTACTGATACACGCATAACTGATGGAAAGAAAGAAGTAAGAGCAAGTCATATCTTGATTAAAGAAGAACCTGGAGCAGATACACGCCGTAATCATGAGACAATTGCTTCAGATTTCTACGAACAGTGTCAAATAGATAGTTTCAAGATAGTTGCAAAAAATTTTAATTATGAAGTTCAAGAAACAGAAGAATTTAAAGAAGATAGCGGATATCTTCCTGGAATAGGGAAAGCAAAAACATTGATTGATTTCGCTTTTGAAAATGACCTTTATGAAATTTCAAAACCATACCTAAGTGAATCCAATGATTTTTATATTACAACGATTTCTTATAAAATTGGTGAGCATTATGATGAATTAGATGTTGTAAAAGACAAAATAATTTCAGATATTGAATTAAGAAAACAGATGGACATCCTTGCAATTAAAGCAGATAGTATTACATCCCATATTACTTCTGATAACTTTATGGAAGTTGCAAAAAATGATAGTCTTAAGATTGTTGATTCAAAACTTATTTCAATAAAAAGTTATATCAGGGATATAGGTAGGGAAGAAAAGCTAAATCAAGCAATTCTGGACTTGAAAGAGGTTGGCAAAATATCATCTCTGATTAAAGGTAAAAAGGCATATTATATTGCAAAGTTAGTAGAATTTCAACCTGCTGATATGAAAAAATTTGAAGCAGAAAAAGACCAATTGAAAGAACAATTTATAACACAAAAAGAGAATCAAAATTATTCCGAATGGTATAATCAGGCTAAAGAGGAAGCACATATAAAGGACTGGAGAAGCAAATTCTTCAGGATGTAAAATTTCAAAAGGCGAACTATGATTCGCCTTTTTTATTTCTTCTCTTTTTCTAAACTTAATCAATATTTATGGTAACTTATGTCCTGGAAAGTCCTTCTCATTGGGACATTTTACTTCAACCTCGCCAGTTTCAAAATTACCCGTTGCAATATACTTATCCCCAATACCATTTTCAGGGCATTCATAAGCATGTTTTAGATATCCTGTACGCACTAATTCCACAAGGTCACCGGAAAAACTTTGATGTCTATCTACCATATATTCTTCAATAGCTTTTTTGATTTTAGTCATCTGTTCTATACATTTTTCCTGTTTTTCTTTTTCTTTTACATTATAAAAATTTGGTATTATAAGGATAAAAATGAGGGCTAAAAAAGCAATGATACTTATTATAGTAAAAATTGAAAATCCTTTATTATTTCTTGGCATTATATCTCCGTGAAAAATTATTTTCTGTAAAATTTTTTATCCTATAATTTTTAAGTCAAGTTTTATTTTTCATTAGTAAAACTTCTTGATTCGGAATATGGCACTTTAGCAGTAGCTTTTATCATATCCCCATATTCAATCTTTTCAATCCTTCCCATTGATTTTTCAATTTTGTTAATAACTGCTCCTAATTCATTATATTTTATAGTCAGATGAATAGTTGTATAATTTATTTTTGTAATTATCTGGCTGTTATCAATTGCCATTTGTGCAGATTCGGTATATGCTTTTATCAAGCCACCTATTCCAAGTTTTACCCCACCAAAAAATCTTACTACAATAAGACACACATTTAAAAGCTTGGCACCTTTTATCACTTTTAATATCGGAGGTCCAGAAGAATTGGCTGGTTCGCCAGCGTCAGTGCAATATTCAGAAATTTCATCGCAATTAATTAGCCTATAAGCATAAACTATGTGTGTCGGATTTTTATATTCTCGTTTTGTATTTTCTAAAAGGCTTTTAATATCATCTTTTAATTTTATTGGATAAATTCTGCTAAAAAAGCGAGAGTTCTTTATTGTCAATTTGGTCCAATCAGAAGACGATGCTGTTTGATATTCTTCAATCATATTCAAAACAATAAGCTAATTCCACCATTCTTCTGTCAATATTTGTTGACAAAATAAATTAATAATCAATTTTAAAGTTGTGAAAAAAAATCTATTAGTAAGTGCGTGCTTGTTGGGTGTTAATTGTAGATTTGATGGAAAAAATGAGAAAAATCAAGATGTAATACAATTGGCAAAGGAATATAATTTAATTCAGGTTTGTCCTGAACAGTTAGGTGGTTTACCAACACCTCGTGCTCCTTCCTGGTTCATAATTGGAGATGGAATTGATACTATTAAGGGATTAAATAATATGAGAAATGAAGATGGAAAAGATGTCTCAAAAAATTTCAGAGATGGAGCAAAAGAAACTTTAAAAATATGCAAATTATTGAATATAAAAAATGCTGTTCTTAAAGAAGATAGTCCCTCTTGTGGGTGCAATAAAATTTATTTAAAAGATAAATTAGTTGACGGAGTTGGAGTGACTACAGCAATCTTAATAAAAAATGAAATAAATGTTATGTCTGAGAATGGGATAAGGAGTTTGAATAAAGCCAGTATCCCCAATTAATCCCTACGAACGCGGGGAGGGAACACGAATTTTCACAAACTCCCTGATATTTTGGTATGAATAAATTGTTAAAGGTTTGGGTCTATTCGTGCTTGCACTGTTAGATAACACCCTAAACATCTAATGAGTTGAATTAATGGCAAAATAATTCATAGAAGAGGTATAAAATGGATATTAATTTATTTGAAAAAAAAGTAGAAGGAATTCAAAATAAAATCTTTAAACTGCAGAGGTATCTTTGAAGTTGATAATAAGAGAAATGAAATTGTAAGACTTGAAAAAGAGATAACCAAACCAGATTTCTGGGATGACCAGGAAAATGCAATAAAAATAACTGAAAAAATTAGTACTCTTAAAGACGATTTAAAAATTTCAGAAAAATTAACAAATTATCAAGAGGAATTAGAAACTTTCATCATTCTCCTTAATGAAGAGAATGACCCGGAATTAGCCACTGAAGCAGAAAAAAAATTATCAGAAACAAGAAAATTCATTGAAAAGACAGAATTGCAATTGCTTCTGAACGGTGAGACCGATAAAAATGATGCTATACTTGTAATCCATCCGGGTGCAGGCGGAACAGAATCACAGGATTGGGCAGAAATGCTTTTTAGAATGTATATTCGCTGGGCAGAAATGAGAAATTTTAAGGTTGATATTCTTGACAGACAATCTGGAGATGAAGCAGGGATAAAATCTGCTGTGCTGGAAGTTAAAGGCAAATATGCTTTTGGATATTTGAAATCAGAAATTGGTGTGCATCGTCTTGTTCGAATATCACCATTTGATGCAAACAAAAAACGACACACCTCATTTGCCTCAGTTTTTGTCTATCCGGAAGTAGAAGATACTATTGAAGTTGAGATTAAAGAAAGTGATTTGAGGCTTGATACTTTTCGTGCAAGTGGTGCTGGGGGACAGCATGTTAACAAGGTTAGCAGTGCTGTGAGAATTACTCACATCCCAACTAATATTATATCTCAATGCCAATCTGAACGCTCTCAATTCCAGAATAAAGAAAATGCAATGAAAGTGCTTAAAGCACGACTGTATCAGCACTATAAAGAAAAGCAGCAATCAGAAAAGCAAAAGTTAGAAGACAAGAAAAAGAAGATTGAATGGGGAAGTCAGATTCGTTCCTATGTGTTTCAGCCGTATTCTATGGTAAAAGACCATCGCACTGAAGCCCAAACTGGGAATGTCCAGGCTGTAATGGACGGAAATATTGACCTGTTTATTAATGCGTTTTTGAAAATGAAATGATTTTAAAATAACCGCCAATGAACGCGAATAGACGCGAATTTATGTCATGGATTTGTTTTTTATCATATGTTCCAGAAGAAAAATCGTGCTAATTTTTTTATAATCGGATCAACAGGTCAGCCATTTATTAATTTTTGAGCCCAATGACTTTTCTAAAATTTCTTAAAGTATTATAAAGTAAAGATACAATGAACTCATTAAAAAGTTTAAATAGAAATCCTGGCTTATTTTGTTATGAAGAGTTAGGACTAATTAAGATTACTTATCTGGTTCTGAGCATCTTTGATATTAGCGTTTACCCCGTTAGATAATTATAGAATTAACAAAGATCAGATTGAATTATCTGAATATCTAACGGGGTGAATTGGCGTAAATTAGCGGTTGAATCTATAGAACACTAAAAGGTTTCGTAAGATGCAAAACGAAAGTCAATTAATCAAAGCAAGAAAAGAAAAATTACAAAAGCTTATTGAAATGGGTGTAAATCCATATCCGGCAAAAGCAAAAAGGACTAATTTAATTGCTGATATTTTAGCTGAATCAGAAAAATTTATTAAAGAGGAAAAGGGCGTTGTATTAGTTGGTCGTATTCGTTCTTTGCGAAAAATGGGCAAGGTGAGTTTCTTTCATCTTGAAGATAAATCTGGAAAGATACAAATATATATTCGCAGAGATGATGTCGGTGAAAATAATTATACAATTTTTAAACAATGCGACCTTGGAGACTTTGTAAATGTTTTTGGAAAGGTTTTTTATACTCAAACCGGCGAACTGTCTATTCATACAGAAAAATTTTGCTTCCTTACAAAGTCTATCCGACCTTTACCGGTTGTAAAGGAAATAGAAGAGGAAGGCAAGAAGGTTTTTTATGACCAATTTGTTGATAAGGAACTTCGGTATCGTAAACGTTATTTAGATTTACTTCTTAATCCAGAAGTGAAAGAGACTTTTATCACCCGCAGTAAAATTATCAAGATGATGCGTGAGTTCCTTGATAATAAAGACTTTATTGAAGTTGAAACCCCAATTCTCCAGCCGCAATATGGCGGAGCTGAAGCACAACCTTTCATTACAAAGCACAATAAACTTGATATGGATTTATACCTGAGAATTGCAGATGAACTCTATCTGAAAAGACTTATCATCGGTGGATTTGAAAAAGTTTATGAAGTATGCAAAGATTTTCGTAATGAGGGCATGGATAGAATGCATAATCCAGAATTCACAATGATTGAACTTTATCAGGCGTATGCTGATTATAATGATATTATGAATTTGGTTGAAGAAATGCTAACAGAAATTGCAAAAGAGATTTCTGGCGGACTTCAATTTGAATATGATGGAGCACAAATTGATATGACTAAGCCGTGGAAAAGAGCTTCTATAATTTCATTAATAAAAGAATATGCAAATATTGATATTGAAAAAATGACTCTTGAAGAGATGATAGATTTTTGCAAACAGAATGAAATAGAACTTGAAATCAAAACCTACGGAAAAATCATTGATGAAATTTTCAAGCATTTTGTTGAGCCCAATCTGATTCAGCCAATTTTTGTAACAGATTATCCAAAGGAGATTTCTCCGCTTGCAAAGTCAAAACCGGATAATCCAGACATTGTAGAACGCTTTGAAATATTTATTAGTGGTTTGGAAATTGGTAATGCCTTTACAGAACTGAATGACCCAATTGACCAGCGAGCTCGATTAGAAAACCAAACAGAAAAAAGAAAGTTAGGTGACCTTTCTGCAAACGAAGTTGATGAAGATTTTCTTGAAGCAATGGAATACGGAATGCCGCCAACTGGTGGACTTGGTTTGGGTGTGGATAGGATTGTGATGCTGTTTACTAATTCACATTCAATAAAAGATGTAATATTTTTTCCTCAGATGAGGAGTGTGTGAAAAATCATAAATGAATTGACAAAAATTTAATATAATTCAAATTAAATTTTATATTCTTTATTAATTGTAGTAAGTAAGAAATAATATTTAAATTTTATTAATTTTATATTTGGTAGTCAAATAAAATGAGATATTACGGTAACAAGACTAAATTACTCCCTTTTATTGAGAAAGTTGTAAAAAAGACTGGAATCAATCAAAACTCAACTTTTGTTGATTTATTTTCTGGAACTTCTGCAGTTGGAAAGCATTTTAAAAGATTAGGTTATAAGGTATATTCAAATGATAATTTGGAGTTTGCTTATACTCTCTCAAAAACTTTTATTGAACTTAACAAACTGCCTAAATTTACAAGGCTAAAAAAAGAATTATCAATAAAGGAAAATAGGGAAATTTTTGATTATTTTAACAATCTTAAACCAACAAAAGAGGGTTTTATTTTTCAAAATTACTCACCAAATGGTGGAAGAAAATATTTTTCTGACGAAAATGCTTTAAAAATTGATACAATAAGAAAACAAATTCACAATTGGAAACAAAAAGAAATAATAAATGAATTTGAATATTATTATTTAATTACTTCACTTTTAAGAGCTGTGAACCTTGTAAGTAATGTTTCAGGAACTTATGCTGCATTTTTAAAAAATTGGGACAAAAGAGCGTTAAAGCCTTTAATTTTAAAAGAAGTTGAGATAATTCCAAGTACTCAAAGAAATAAAGCATTCAAGCAAGACGCAAACAAATTAATAAAAAATTTAAATGCAGACATTCTTTATTTAGATCCTCCCTATAATACCAGACAATATGCTTCAAATTACTTTATTTTAGAATTAATAGCAGAAGGATGGTTTGATAAAAAACCTAAGATTTATGGAAAAACTGGTATGCGGGAATACAAGATGCAAAAATCAAAATATTGTTCCAAGTTAACTGCTACATCTACTTTAAGTGATTTGATTCAAAATGTTAAAGCTAAATGCTTAATATTGAGTTACAATAATGAAGGTATTCTACAAAAAAAAGATATTTTAGAGATTCTTAATAAATTAGGAAATGTTGAAGTTTTTGAATCAGAGCACATAAAGATATAGAAGTATAAACTTAAAGGCGGCGTAATGAAACTTCAAATAATATCTAACTTAAATTATCCAATAGGGAATGTAATAAATATTGAACTTCAGAATTCATTAGAAACAAAAATTGCTGTAGCATTTATGAAGTATACAGGTTTGAAAGTTATTGAAAAATCTCTTTTACAATGTTTAGAAAATAAAGGAAAAGTTGAAATAATTGCTGGGTTAGACTTTAAAACCACCGATCCTCAATCAATGTATTATCTTATCGATTTACAAAAAAACTTTAAAAATTTATCTTTTTTTTGTTTTGGGGATAAAGATGAAAATAAAACCAACATTGTTTTTCATCCTAAAATTTATCTTTTTTCAAAAAAGAAAGAAAAGACTTCCATAATTGGAAGCACAAATTTAACAGGTGGTGGGTTAACATCAAATTTTGAAGTAAATACTATTATAAAAGAACAAAAACCATTATATTATTCTCAACTTGAAGCAGTGTATAACTCTATAAAATTTACCGATACAATTTTTATTCCTGACGAAGAGTATTTGCTGGGATATTCTGAAGTATTTAAAACTTTTTTAAATAATGAGAATAAAGCAAGAAAAGATAAAGGAGTAAAAAAATTAATAAAAGATATAAAACGAAAAGAAGAAGAATTACCAGGCACAGTTCCCACGATGAAACAGCTAACGATAGAAGCTATCAAATATTTAACCAAAGAATCAGAATATGCAAAATTAAAAGAAATTGGAGATTATGTAGAAAAGAGAATTAAAGAAGAAAACATAAAATTCAATATGCAACATTTTAGAGAGAATCTAAGAAAAGGTATTTATTTTGATTTAATTGGATTTGGTGGGAAATATAATAAAGAATTATTTGAAACAAAAGGAAAATATACTGGATTGTTTACACTAACTCCAAAAGGAAAAAGATATGAAGGAAGATAAAGAACAAATTATTCATATTTGTTGTAAATGTTCAGAAAAAATGGAATTATATTCAAGCGATGAAGTAGACACTATAGAATCTGTATTACATTTTATTGAATATAAATGTCCTGAATGCGACGAAGTAATTTGGATATTGGATAATTAAATTATCATTTCACTATCTGATTTAAGCAATTTTATTATGAATTTAGATTATGAAAAATTTTTCCCTGAATTTTCAACTTTTAAAATTCGACAAGATATTACTGGATTTGTTGAGTACAAAGATAGAGTTGATTTAGTTTTTATTGAATGCAAAAATACAAAGCTTTCTCTTATGAATCTTTCGCAATTAATTGGCTATTCTTGCATTGCCTTGCCAATTCAATCTATTTCATTAAGTCCCAAAGGAATGGGAACTACTCTTACGAAATTATTAAAAACTTTCAACAGAAAGGATATTTTAGAGTTTCGTCCTCAAAGAAAAATTTCAGTAGTAAAATGGGACGAAGAAAAACAAGATATTGATTTTATGAATAGTATATTATAAAAATGTTATATCATAGTGCTGGAGAAGAACAAAAAACAAATATTATATTGATTATAAATTTTAATTTGTAGTATTTTTATTATAATTCTTCCATTTCTATTTTTGTATAAAATATGTTAGTTAATTTATTGGGAGCTAATTATGGCAAGCGGTTCTATTAATTTAACACTGAGACCAATCAAATTGGCTTTATTAGTAAATCCATATAATAAGGAAGATATATTAAAAGCAATCCAAATTAATACAATGCTTTGGGGAGGAACTTACAATCCTATTATTCCTATCTTCAAGAAAAAACCTAAGGTATGGTCAGATAGGAAAAAACATACAGCTAAAGAAATTGTAAAGGGATATTTAGACTTTTATGATCCTGACTTTATAATTCCTATTGGTGAATTTTCTATCGATAATTTTAATTTTGGGAATAGAAAAATTGTTCAATTAAAAGAGATAGAATCAACTTTAACCCATCAGATTCCAAATTATGGAATTAGTCTATTTGAGATATTACAAGATATAATTGAAAAAGAGTATAAATTTGTTAGACGAGAACCATTAAAAATAATGTTACCAAATTGTTTTGGTAGATACAGACTTTTTAACTTATGTGTTTTTGGGGTTCTCTCTGATGAATGTATGAAAATTTTCAAAAAAAGATTTAGTCCTATATTAAAACCCAAAATTGCTTCCTGTAAACTATCAAATTATGTTGAATTTTTAAACAAAAATAATATTTTTCTCAGGAGAATAACTTCTTATAACATAGAAACTTACAGTCCGAACGGTTTTAATGAGTATTGTATTTTCTTTATGGATGCAAACAAACAATTAGACATAATTGAATATTGGAATCTTAGAGCAATGGGATATGATGTCTTGCCTTTACCCAAACAGTCTATAAAATTTAATGAGGTAAAAGAATTTGTTATTAAATACATTGATCATGTCTATTCGCTTAACAGTATTAAAGGGACAAATTATATTCATACAAATTTTTTAAAGAGTCTTAATACAACAGAATCTGAAATGAGAAGCTTTATTGATTCTCTTAATCTGAAAAAAATAAAAAACGAAATGCGATATTCCATCCAGAATTGGTTACCTCATATTTGGGACGAATGGTATAGAGAAAGTGATGGTATTGTATCAAATCTTGAGTGCGTTGATTTAAGATCTGATTTTATTGAATATGATTTTACTGAGTCTTCAGAAAAAATATCTTTTAAAACTCTTGCTCCCAAATTTATTAACCGCCGTTTAATTACTGGAACACCACGATTCGCAAATGATATGGATTTAAGATTTTATGAAACAAAAGAAATATTTGCTGAAGTTATACCCGAAAGTAGTTTCAAATTAGCAGAAGCTTTAAAAGGCTGGGAGTTTGATGCATGGCGTTTTACAAAAAAGGGAGTAACCTATCTTTCTTATTATAGGGACAAGTCTGTAAGTATATCTATTCCAATAGCAGAAGAAGTATTTTTAGAATGGTTGAAAGGAAAAGGATGGAATTGTGAACTATCAGACTCAGGAATTATTGCAAAAAAAATGATCCAGCAAATTGGTAATAAATTTGGGATATCTTTATTAGCAAATGAAGATATTATAAAACTTCTGGAAAGAATAAATAATAAAAGCAACAATACTGATAAATTATATAAAGAAGTTAAAAAATTATCCAAATTATTAAAACAAAAAAATATTCGAGATGTAGATGATAAAATTAATAATTTTTTAGAAGAAATTAATTTGTATTCAACCATTGAAGAAAATACATTAAAAGAAAATATTCTAAGACAAGAAATTCACAAAATTATTAAAAAACTGGATTATAAAATAACTCTGGAAGAATTTCTTCAAAAATTCATAGATAAAAATATTTTCCAATTGGGTATTAAGATTCAATGTCCGACTTGTAGAAGACACTCTTTTTATTCGATAAAAAACTCAATATATGAATTAGAATGTCCAAAATGTCTTGAGAAATTTAGAATTCCATCATATTCACCATCTAAAAATATCATCTGGAGTTATAGAACTTATGGAACTTTTAGCGTTCCCGATCAATCTGCTGGTGCTTTTTCTGTTCTTCTTACTTATCGCTTTTTTTCACAATTATTACATGCCTCTACAACACCAATAATGAGCTTTGAAGATGTAAATAAAAGTATTGAAGCTGATTTAGGACTTTTCTATCAAAGATATCATCATGGGCAAGAAGTAACAAAATTAATTTTTGCCGAATGTAAAAGTTATAATAAATTTACTATAAAAGATAAAAGAAGAATGTTGTTTTTATCTAAAAATTTCCCAAAAGCAATTTTAGTTTTTTCGACATTAAATAAATCTTTAGATGATAATGAAAAGAAACTGATTAAACCTATTGTGATGAAACAAGTTCCAAAATGGGCAAAAGGTCAGCCTTTTAATCCTATCTTAATACTTACTGGAGTTGAATTATTTTCGGATTCTACACCACCTAAGTGTTGGGAGAATAAAGGGAAAAAATATGAGAAATATGAAAAGGAACTTAAAAAACTGTATGACTTAGATTTAGATTATTTAAGTGAAATTACATGTCAAATATACTTGGGTATGAAACAAAGAACTGAATTGTATGATAATCTTTATAAAAAGGGTGATTAAAATTTACATTCTGATATGCTAATAGTAAGTAAAAAAATCTCAAAAAATAGTTTGGAATTAGTTTATACTGAATTAATATTATCCATAATTATCTATAAATACTTGAATATTGGTGAACGATATTATGATAGAAACACGATGCGATATTTAGAAAAAATTCAAGAAAAACTAAATAAAGAGGATATAAATT
>JACNFI010000189.1 GCA_014384665.1 Candidatus Cloacimonadota bacterium | reverse complement strand
GTTGTATCTATGATAATAGTATCTGATAAAACTAAGGAAGATGAGAAAAGTAAAAAAATAAAAACTAATGAAAATATTGCTTTTTTTTTCATTTTTTCCTATGTAATGTGAATATAATCTTTAGCATCATAACACACCCCTAAATCCCCTCTTATTAGAGGGGACTTCTGGATGTGTGTATTTTATACTTATCTCATCATTAACAACATCTTCTTGATTATTTCTTTCTTGCCGGTTGAAAGTTTATATAAATAAATACCGTTCCCTAATCGTTTTCTATTATCATCTTCTCCATTCCAGGTTATACTATGATTTCCTGCTGAAAGTTTTCCATTGACAAGTGTTTTAACTCTTTGCCCTCTGATATTATAAATAGTGATTTCAACAACAGATTCTTCCGGAAGGGCATAGGAAATTGTTGTATTAGAACCAAAAGGATTTGGACAATTTTGTGAAAGAGAAACTTCAGTAGGAAATGTAACACCTCCACCTGTATTCAGACGCACTATTGAATATTCTTGCCTGCCGGCTGTGAGCTTCCTCTCTACATATTCACCAGTTGTGAAATCATATACAGAATAGCTATTAACCTTTTGTTTATCTCCTCTTCCGGAAACAATCTGGAAAGTTAGTTCACCAAAATCTTTATTTGCATAATCTGTATAAGCAAGAATCTGAGCTCCGCTACTATCTACTACAGCAGCTCCAACACATATATCATTTTGAAATACGCCTATCTCTATGATACCCTCATCAATCTCAACTATATTAATTGCTTCATAATCGGGCTTATCAGTGTAAGTAAAGCTCAGAGGTTTTAATTTTTCAGGAACAGAAATCTTATCACCTGAATAATACCATTGGAAATCAGTTATAGTGTTATGGACTCTAACAAGATATCCTTTCCCATATTCCATTGGTATAGGAACCCAGGGATAAGTAGGAGAAGTTCCATTTTTATATTCCATTGATCCATCATGATAGTAATAATCCTCAGCTTTAATAGACCAAACATTATTCCATTCATCACCAAAAGCGACATCAGACATCTGAGTTTGAGGAAGCCAATAACCTATCCAGTTCAACTGATATGAATAAACGCTTGCAATTAATGTTATAGGAGTATCAGGAGCAACTCTACTGCCATAAAGGGGTAAGTAACTATTATCTGTATTACTCGTATGAAGTTTGTAGCCAAAGGTGCTTTGAATATCGTATAATCCATTATAATACCAGTCACCCTCATAATATCCCATATTAACATTTCCGAATCCTTTTAACTCTAATTCAGTTGGGAAAGGTTCAATATTTTCCAGAACATCGGGGGCAGCAACAGGTTCATTGCCATCTCTTGGCAATCTTGGGAAGGAAACCCAGTTCCATTTGTCTTTTATCTTTTTTACATCATACACAGTTGGGTAGCAGCCCATGTCTATTCGGGTTCCATCAGGATCTTGCATATCAGGATTCCCTGCATCAATGCAGGGACTTCCTTCAAGAAGGTGGTATAAGTGGTTGCCTTCCTCCACAAAGAGAGGGTCTTCATCAATACATCCTTCACCAAACCAGGGCTCTCCTGTGCCATCCTGTATGTCAGAGTAGGTTGCTGTAATAAAGTTGAAAGGATCAAAGATTTCCTGTGGAGTGTTATTCCATAGAATACAATTCGCCAAGTTCAATAAATATGGGGGAGTTTCCCCGGGACAATAAGAAATTGCACCGCCGTTATCATTTGCATTATTTTCACTGATAGTAAGATTAGTCAAACTGGGACTTGAACTACTGAAATAAACGCCAGCTCCATAATCAGCTGTATTTTCTGTAATGAAAAGATTGGTTAAATTTGGACTGGAAGAAGAAAGATAAATACCAGCACCAGAAGCAGCATTACCATTCTGAATAGTCATATTTTCAATGGAAAAATCATTATCATTATGACAGTATAAAATACCACTCAGGTCTTCTCCATCAAGAATAGTAAAATTCGCATCCTGTCCTTGTAAGGATATATAACTTCTCCAATATAATGGAAATATCTCTTCGGTTTGAGAAGGAGAATAAGTTCCATTTGATAGATGTATTGTATGTGGATCTGAACTGTTTGGAATAATTTTTACTAAAGCGTAAGATATCGTCAGCAAAGGGTCATCAGGGACTAAACCGCTATTATCATTAGAACCGATAGGACTAACATACAAATCCACATTCACTTGCTCTACCTTGGCATTAAGAATGTCAAAGGTAAAATTTTCAATCGGATATGCAAAATAATCATCGGGTTCTAATACAGTAAAAGTATCTACAATTACATCTATAGTAGGGCAATTATAACCAGCATATAAATCATTTCCTATATTAGCAAAATTTAAGAATATATTACATCTATCTGTTGAATCGAAATCAAGAGTGGAATTATTTTTACAGTAAATTCCAGCTCCACTTATAGCATTGTTTCCACTAATGGCAACATTAGATAAGCTCAAATTTGAATAATAATTACAGTAAATTCCTGCTCCATAATTTGCAGTATTTTTATTAATAGCTATATTGAATAGACTCGGGTTGGAATAATCATATATGTAAACACCAGCTCCATAATCAGCCATATTTTCAGTGATGATTAGATTCTCTAAAGTCGGGCTGGAATAAGAGCATTTAATACCACCACCTTTTTCAGCAGAACCATTAGTAATTGTAAATCCACACAATATTGCACGATTATCTTCTTCATTTTCAAATTTTACTACACTGCCAGTGTAGTCGCCATCAATTATAGTTGAATCAATGTAGGAACTGTCCTGTGTGATTAGGATTAGACTTGCAACAGTGATGAGTTTTCCATTATAATTAATGTGTTCTTGATATATACCTGGAAGAACTAATACAACATCACTATTAATAACATTATCAATTCCTTCTTGAATTGTTATATAATCACCTGTTCCATTTATATCTACTATTACAGTATCTGGAATATGTATCTCTAAAACAAAGTCTATACTGTCAGTAATACTGTCTATATATACTTGCACATTTTCTATTGTTACTGGTTCATACCCGTATAATGAGGCATTAACATCATAAGTCCCGGGAGGCAATTGTATTGTGTAATCGCCGATGTAATGAGTAGTTGCAACGGGATGGACTGTAACGGAATCTGCTGTTACTTTAACATCAGTAATCTTTGCCAAGCTGCCTTCTTCCAAAGCAACTTCCCCTTCAATAGTTCCATAGATAGTTTCAATATTCACAATAGCACCAATAGCAGAACCAGCGCCTGGATAGCCGTTAGGGAGGGTATACCAAGCTTGGGTTAATGTATCTGGACTATAAAATCCCCGACCAAAGTTAAGATGATAAAAATCATCTGTATTATATCCATCACAAACAACTGCATGATCACCACCAATCCAGAAGGATATTCCAAGTTCTGCTGGTAGTGCATCTATCATATTTTGAGACAGAATATCATAAAAGAGAGAATCATCGGCATCCATATATCCTGCTGAAGTATAATCAAATTTATCTAACAAAGCAGAAACCACTTTTAATGGACCAGCTCCTGAACCACCCGAACTTTGAGATGCATAATTCATTCTTACAGAAATTCCAACTGCAAAATTTAATGCTGCAATGTCATCATGGGTTATTAGATGGGTTAATGTATCACCTTGAAGATAGTCATTTCTTAAGGTAGTTAAATATCCATTTAATGACCCAAAACTTGGGAAATTAAGAATACTATTGTCACCATCTATGTCTATATTATGAGTAGTTGTCACATAATGGTCATCATGATAATTGAAGCTTGCATTTCCTATGTATCTATGATAATTAATTATCTGTGCCATTGCTGTTGCAACACAGCCCACAACACATCTATCGTCTGTTCCTGGTTCAAGTGGACAGAAATCATTATATGGTGAGAGTTGGTGCCAGGCTGTTTCCACCCAGCCGCCTGTAGATGTTGTGCCTTCTGGAGGCCATTGGTCACGCTCTTGCTCCAAATATTCAGGGTCTTCAGAAATATATTTATTCCATAAATCATTATTCTCTTGCATCCTGGGGAAAGTAGTGTCAGATATTGCTTGTAACCTTAATTCCATATCATACTTTAACATATGATAGAGAATATTGTTTTCATCGTCAT
>JACNFI010000188.1 GCA_014384665.1 Candidatus Cloacimonadota bacterium | reverse complement strand
TTTTAAACTTAATCCAATTTTCGTTCTTGAAGAGCACTTTGTTGCTCCATATAATCTATCGGAAGAACTCATCTGCCCGCCTTCCCTCCCTCCCTGATTAAATCGGGGATTATCGGGGACTGCCGGGTGAAGGTGTGGTTAGACTGGTTAAACTCCATTTCAAACAAAGAAATTTAGAATTTTTCATAGTCTATCATAATCTTCAGGAGGCACATCTGGAACTTGGGATAGAACAAGAGAAAATCCTTTTCCTGTTGCTCGTTTCGCTCTTTCTTCTAAATAAGGATCAGGAATGATACGAAAGAGTTTTTGGGCCAACAATGCGGCAATTATTTCGTCTATTGTAATATTCTGCATTTTAGATACTTCACATACCTTTTGATGTAGCTCATCAGGTAATTTTATTTTCAATTCAGTCATGGAATTTCTCCAATATTTTGTAAAATTTTGTTGGAGTTATTACATCAACCCCAAACATTTTTGCTCGTGCAAAGTTGTCGGTATTATAGGTAACAATGTAATCTACTGATGAAGAAAAAGCCAGTTCAAGGATGAAATCATCATCAGCATCTTTTAAATAAGGTCGCAATAGATAGTATATAGAATATCTATTTGCTATAGATACAATATCATCAATGAATTTATCAATTATTGATATATCTTTACCTTGTCGATGGATTTCTCGTTTCAACACTGCTTCATATTCGAGTATAAGAGCTGTTGATACATTAATTTGCAAACGTTCATCACCATCCATCAACAACTTTAGTAACTGAAAAGATGCCCCTTGTTTGGAACGTAATGCGGCGACTAATACATTTGTATCAATGATAATTTGGTATGTTTTCAAATTAATGTATTCTCCAACAATTCCATATTAAATTAAATATACTGTAATACATTCTATCTAAGATTTAATGATAGAGTATCAGTTTCATAAAGTTTTATTATTTTGCGTTGCTCTATAAAGTGTTCTGCTCTACAAAAGAGTTCCCAAAATAATTTCCACAGTTCGTTATTTTTATCCAATTTTGTAACTTTTAAGTATATTTCATCTTTTGCGTCATCAGGAGTTATTACCTTTTATTCTTTATACACCTGTTGAGTATTGATAAGACCCGAATTGTAATTTCTCTTGCTCTTCTTTGGAGATGTACTTAGTTTTAGTTCCGATACAATCGGGATAAAGCCTTTGAATTTTTTTTGATAGCACCTATTTTTCCAAATATTATTATACCTTTTCTTTGTTAATTATTTATAAAGGCTTTGTTAATTTTTGGTTAAGTTTACTTTTGGTTTTCATTATAATTTAGAATAAAGTTTAAGCAAATTACTTTTTACTTCCAGAATTATTTATCACAAAAAATATTTAAAAAATTGTTTGTCAAATTTTTTATGAAAAATATTTTTATAATTGAACGATTCATATGAACATATATGTCAACAAGCTGACACCCAAGTTCACCCTGTTAAATAAAATCTTCGATTTTCCTGAAGGGATTTAACAGGGTAAAATATAAAAAAAAGATTTAACCCCTGTGAAATAGGAAGAAATTTCACAGGGCAGGAGGGACAGGCAAAGGAGCATGAATCCGCTAAATGGCGGAAGAGTTATGTATTTTATTATATTATTATTTTTTTCTTTGCGTCTTTGTATTCTTTGCGCACTTTGCGGTTAGAAGCGATTTACAGATGAAACATTCATGTCCCGAAAGAAATCGGGACACCCCATTAAATAGGAAAAGATTTAATCCCAGTGAAATAATTAAAAAGATTTCACGGGACAGGCAGGGCAGGCAAAGGAGAATAAAAATAACACACCCCTAAATTCTCCTTTGGAGAATTCTTCCCCTCTTATTAGAGGGGAATACCAAAAAATCCCCTCTTGAGAGGGGTGGCATTCCGATAAAATCGGAATGACGGGGTGTGTAATCTGTAGACTATTTTTAAGGGAAATAAAAAAAAGTCCCAATCAAACAGATTGGGACTTTAATTCTAATTTGCTTCTTTTAACTTTATCTTAGAAGGAGCATTCTTTTGGTTTCAGTAAAGTTGTCAGTTTTCAATTTATAGAAGTATATTCCATTTGGTATATCACCTGGGGTCCAATCAGCTTTTCCATTTTCACCTGTAACTGTATCAATTTTTTGTCCAAGTATATTATAGATATGAATTTCAACATTCTTATTATTACCCTTAAGATTGTATTTGAAAGTAGTAGATGATTTTATAGGATTTGGATAATTCTGTAAGAGATAATTATCAGATTGTGGGATATCATCATCAACGCCAACGATTGCGGTATCAACAACAGCACGCATCATTATGTTTTGCGGAATTCCAGCATTATGATCAAACCATGTTCCACCAGTATATTGCCAACTTCTATTATAACAAGGACCATTCGTATCAACACCAATTAAGCTACTATTAGATGCTTCAAACCAACCAATATAAAAATCACCATCTTCAAATGTAATATCATATATCGCATCTTGTAAGGTTACAACATTCCAATCATTTGCTACTAATGCACTGGTAGGTACTATAAGTAAAGGGTCAACAAGCTGTGTGCCCGGTTCTCCATCAGGTCCATCATCATCCCATGCCTGAACAATAACCTGTTGGTTGATAGTAGTTATGTAATATTTTATTCTTATCAGTTTTACTGGATAGGTATCAGGAGTAATACGAACAGCAAGGCAGTTGGCAGGAGCGCCAGCAGAATAACTTTCTTCAGCAGTGCCATCATCATAAGCATATTCTACTGCAGTTGCAGATTCAACAAAAACAGGAACTTCATTTGAATAACCACTTTCACCCTCGTCATAGAGAGCAGTGACTACATAATAATATGTATTTCCTGCTTCAACAGTTTCATCAGTATATAAAGTATCAGTTACATTATCAATTGGGTCATCGTACTCACCACTTGAAAGGCTACGATATACATTATAACTATTGGGAGGAGTAACCTGAGGGTATGTTGTAGTGCAGCGAATACCCCATTCTCCATCAGGTAATTGATTTGCAGCAGCAACTTCTTGCCAGGTAATCCATCCCCCAGATAAGACATAACTATGCACACTTGGGACTGTATTCTCATCCAAAGCACAGTCAATTGTTTGACTGCATTCAAAGGCAACAATAAAGTCATCTTCCACATCCCAATTTACAGTATATGTAGCTGGTGTGCCTTCTTGAGTTACTATATTCATTGTATAAGTTGGAGTGGGAGAATAAGTTGTACCTGACTTTTCATAAATACCCATAGTTGTTGGACCTGCATGAAACAAACCAAATACAGTAAATTCTAAGATAGTGCAGGCACCACCAACAGGGAATTCTTCACCTAAATAACCAGAACCTGTACTAAAATAAATTGAACTTTCAAATGAGCCATCGTCCCATTGCATTGGTCCACCCATACCTGTTGGTTGATTCCAATTCAAATCTACAAAACCTGTGGTCATATTGTATTCTGCAGTTAAATCTGTTGGTGGGTCAACATCTAAGGATGATAAAACTTCAAAATTATCTATATGAAAACCAAAAGTAGTTGGCGGGTCATCGTTTGAATGTAAACCTACTCTAAATTGTATAGAATCAGCTAAACCATCTAAAATAGACATATCATTATAACCTGGCCAACCTTGAGAAAATGGAGTCCATTCATCTACTGAGCCTGTGAATACATAGTTAGGTATATCGGGGTCATGTGTTGGATTACTTACAGATATCCAACCAGTCCATGCTTCACCATCAAAATAATGAACCTCTACATAAACAAAATCACAATCAGGAAAAGTTCCTTCATCAATACCTACCTTAACCCATGTATCCCACACGACATCAACTCCAGAGGGAAAAGGAATTACAGGACTTTCATAGAAATCTTCCATATAAGGATTATATGTTCCTGTAGCAGGGTCAAAACAACCAGCTGCATGTGTTGGTGATGGTGCTGAAGCGTCTTCAAAAATATGCCAGAGTTGTCCACCAATGATAGTATTTGAAAAACCATACCAGCCAGTTTCATCTTCACCATCATTATAATATACTCCTGCAACATCAATGTTGTCAATAAAAACACCAGTTAGAGCTGGATTATCAGTAGTACAATATGCTGGGTCTGATGCAAAAGCAAAACTAATAATAACTGTTTCTCCTTGATATGTGTTAGGAATAGTGATGTCAAAAGAACGCCAACCGTTTGAGAATCCGCCCCAGCCGGGTATTCCAGGACCTTCACCAAATTCAAATCCAAAACTATACATACTACTACAATTATAAGCTGGGGTACAGTTTTCTAGAATTTCTGCATCATTATAGCTTTCACCTGGTAATCTAATTCTAACATTGAATCCATCCCAGCCATCATAGGGAGGAGGTTCTCCACCAGGCTCTTCAATAGCTCTATACTGTTTGAACGAAAGAATGAATGGTCCTGTACCTGGCAATTCAATTTCTGGTGTATCTAACACCTGATACCAGTGGTCAAGATAACCACCATTCGGTCCAACTTCAGGGTCACCCATCCACCAGGATCTACCAGTTCCTCCATACGCATTGTAAGTATCAGTATGCCAAAATGTTCCGGGGTCTGTAGCATCATAAAAAGTCCAATCAGGAGCTCCTGACTCAAAATCCTCAAAGTATATTGTGGTTAAGTCACGATTACTTGTTGAGGGTTGAGGTTGAATGGGAGTATCAGTTCCAGAAATAATCCGAACAGGTCTTGCTTGAATTTCTTTAGGAATGATGGTCTCTGTATCTGCATATAGAAATCCAGACACAAAGAGTATTACAGCGATAACTGTAATTGTTTTCATTTCTTCTCCTTTCTAATCTGCTTGATTGTTATTTTTTAAAGCAGATTAATATCTTATTTAAGATTTAGTATTAAATTTTTTCTTTTCTTTTATGATGTCAAGTTTTTTTTTAATTTCCAGAAAATTTCATAAAGATAAAATTATATTTTTATCTGATTATTGTAATAAGTAACAGGTTTTACTGTAATTAGTCATTTATTATCCATTCAGTCATTAGTATAAAGTTTCCAAAATAACATATCAATAAAACTGTCATTCTGAGCGTAAGCGAAGAATCTCTAAACAACAATTAATATTTAAGATTCTTCACTTCGTTCCACTTCGTTCAGAATGACACGTAATTTTGGAAACACTATAGTAGTTATTTCAAATTTTTTAAGAATAGAGTTTCTGAAACATTTTACAGACATCCTATTCTTCTATTTGATTGAAGCACTGATACAGATTTTTTATCAATTTGGTTGGAGTTACAAAAATTTCGCCAATTTCTTCTGCAAGAATATCTGCAGTTTTGCCATGAATATAAGCACCAACTAGAGCAGCATCATAAGGTGAAAAGTCCTGACCCAGTAGTGCCAGAATAATGCCAGTTAATATATCGCCACTTCCGCCAGTGCTTAATCCGGGATTTCCAGTTATATTAAAAGTAATTCTTTCCCCATCAGTAATAATTGAAGTGCTTCCTTTGAGCAAGAGCACTAACTTGTATTTTTGGGCAAATTCTACAGCAAATTTCAGTTCATCCTTTTGAATCTCATTAACAGGAATTCCTGTTAGACGAGAGAATTCCATGATGTGTGGAGTAAAAATATAGGATTTGCTTTTGAGTTTCATCAGCACTTCTGAATGATGTTCAAAAGAATTTATAGCATCAGCATCAATAATAGTGGGTTTATTATTTGATATTAGAAATTCTCTTACAAATTTGGCAGTTTCTTCATTTCTGGAAATTCCGGGACCGATTGCAATTGCATCACATTTGTTTGCAAAGGCAAGTATTTCATCTTTTGCATTGATAGAAATAGTTTTATCTTTTGTTTCGTTAACCTCTTTTGTCATAACTTCTATAAGAGAAGTTTCGAAAATCTGCGACAAACTTTTGGGATGAAGAACAGTTATCAAGCCAGAACCCATTTCCAAAGTTGCATTTGCTGCCATAATACCAGCGCCAGTCAGCCCGGGTGAACCAGCAATCAAAGCCACTTTGCCAAAGTCGCCTTTATGTGAGTTCATTTCTCGTGAAGGAAAAAATTCCGTGATATCAGTCAAAACTTCTGCTTTGGGAAAATTGTCAGCATACACCTGTGCAGGGATGCCTATATCAACTGTAAAAATTTCTCCACATAATTCTCTGCCCGGGAAAAGAAGATGTCCATATTTCAGGTCTGCCATTGTAATTGTATAATCTGCTTTTATTGCAACATTTCCAACTTTTCCAGTTTGTGCATTTACTCCTGATGGAATATCAATTGCAATCATCAGATTAGCATAATTGTTGATTGTATCTATAACATCTTTACGAAAACCTTTAATAGAACCTTTTAGTCCGATTCCAAAGATTGCATCAACTACCACATCAAAGAAAAATAATTGATTTACTAATTTTTTTACATCTTTTTCATTTTGTATAAATTCAATTTCACAATTTAACTTTTTCAATATAGCGTAGTTTTTCTTTGCAAGTGATGAGAATTGTTTTTCTTCACCAATAATAAAGCAGCATACATCATACCCATGATTAAACAGCCATCTTGCAATCACCATTCCGTCCCCACCATTATTGCCTGTTCCACAGAATATTGCGACTGAATCATCTTCATCAAGGATTTCCATCTCCATAATTTCTGCGGATTTTTTCCCGGCATTTTCCATAAGAATAATATCTTCAATCCCAAATTTTTGCTCTGTTATTTGGTCAAATTTTTTCATCTCTTCTGGGCTTAATACGAACATATTAACCTCATTTATTTAATTATTTTTGGGGAGAACAATCTCAAAAATTGTTCCAGAATTATTACTTTTCAGAAGATAAATTTTTCCATTATGAAACTCTTCAATAATTCTCTTAGCCAAACTAAGTCCAATTCCCCAGCCACGATTTTTTGTGGTAACTCCAGTATTGAATATCACTTTTTGCAGTTTTTTTGGAATTCCAATTCCTTCATCTTTGACCTGAATAAAAACCTTTTCTCCTTTTTCGTAAGTAATGACAGATATATTTCCTGACTTATTTTTCATTGCGTCAATAGAATTTTTAATCAGATTTTCAAGAGCCCATTGTAATAAGTCAGGGTCAAAATAAAAAAGTTTATGTGAGGTCCTTTTAATATAACTCAATGTTATCATGTGCTTATCTTTTGGAATTCGTGGAGTAAAGTAATCAATTATTTCTGTGATAGTTTTATCCAGGTCTGATTTTTTTAATTGAGTAGTAGAACCAACTTTACCAAACCGAGAGGCAGTATTTTGCAAATGCTGGACATCCAATTTTATCTGGTCAAGAATTTGAGATTGCTTTTCAGGTGAAGAATTTTTATAATTCTTTGAATTTAGCACCTCAATCCATCCTAAAAGCGAGGTAATCGGTGTGCCAAATTGATGTGCAGTTTCCTTTGCCAACGCAATCCAGAGCGATTCCTTCTCCCTTTTCTTCATAAGAACGATTTCAAGTGTGCCAATAGCAATGAATAAAATTAATACTAAAAATTCAAAGTAGGGAAGGAATTTCAATTTTTTCATTGTTGCAGATTCGCTGTAATATATTTTGCAAATAAGTTCCTCGGTTTTGGGATTTTTTAAGGTAATTGAAGTTTCACTTTTTATCATCTCATTAAAAATTATGCCTAATTTATTTTTCTCATTTTGAGAAAGCTTTTCAAAAGGTTTCTGAGTAATATTGATATTTTTCCAATATTTTGGAATATTTTTTTCTGTTGATATAATCATTGGATAATTTATTTTTTGAGGAAATTCATTTAAAAAATAATTCATAAGGAAACTTTCAAAATTCTCTTTTGTGGTTCCTTCTAACAATTCAGCGTATATTTTTGGCAATATTTCCAATTCTTTTCTAACTTTGAAAAGCAAGGTATTTGTGTACAGGACAAAAAACAGGATGATTACGGCGCTTCCTATAATGAAGTATAATTTAAGAAAATTAGAGTTTTGGATGTTATTTTTCATCTGGAATTTCTTTTGCCTTTTGCCAGAGTTCTTCCATTTGTTCAAGATTGCTGGTAAAGATTTTTTCCTTCAAATTCTGCTCAATGTAACTAAATCGTTTTATAAACTTTTCTATTGAATTGTTCAGAGCATATTCTGAGTCAATATCCAGTTTTCGTGCGATATTAACAAGAACAAAGAAGATGTCACCCATTTCATCAGACATTTTTTTATGGTTTTGCGATTTGTATTCCTCTTCAAATTCTGCTAATTCTTCTTTTAGTTTTGCAAAAATTTCATTAACATCTTCCCAATCAAAGCCCACGGTTGCTGCCTTGCTCTGAATTCTTTTTGCTTTAATCAAAGATGGTAGAGATTTTGGTAAACCTTCCAGAATAGATTTTCTGTGATTTTTCTCTTTCTTTTTGATTTTTTCCCAGTTGTGTTCAACCTCTTTTGCATCCTTTACTTTTGTATTTCCAAAAATGTGAGGATGGCGGGTAATCATTTTTTTATTTACTTTTTTCAATACATCTTGAATGGTAAATTTTCCCTCTTGTTCAGCGATTTTTGCTTGAAATATTATATGAAGCAGGAGGTCGCCAAGTTCTTCTTTTAGTGCTTTGAAATCTTTATGAGTGATAGCATCAGAAATTTCATAAACTTCTTCAATCATATGTGGACGAAGAGATTCTGGCGTTTGCTCAATATCCCAGGGGCATCCTTTTTCAGGTTCACGAAGTTTGGTCATTATTTCCAGTAATTTATCAAATTCTTTCATTGAAAACCCTTATAACACGAACATCCTCGCTTGTGTTAAATGAAGTCGCAATTGCGTTACAAAACTACTTTTCTAAGTATGAGTGATAAGTTGATGGAAAACTTTCCCAAGAGATGCGGAAATGCAAATTCTTATTTGGTGAATAATCAAGTTGAAAATTAGGCAGGATTTTAGTATTGTCGCTTTCAGAACCAAAACCACCGTATTTTACTGCATTCAGGTCCAGTTGCAGGTTTATTTTTGAAGAGAGTTTATATTGGAATCTATTGCAGAAATTTGCAAGATAGGACGATTTTTTAGTTTGGGAGTTATAGATTGTAGAGAAGGAAAACGATTGAGAGGTGTTCAGATTTTTAAAATGGAATTGTGAAGGAAATGAAAAAATGTTATTCAGATTCTCATTTGGAATGCTTAAATTTTGTGCAGATAGAGATATAACACAAAATGTAAGAAATATGATTAGAAATAACCTTTTCATAATTATCCTTTTGTATGATTGAGTTCACTATAAAAAGTCCTTAACCGCGAATGAACGCGAATAAACGCCAATTTTGAATGTGATATTACAAAAATTGCGGACTACCTAATCCACTAGCTATAGGCAAATTAGTGTCATAGAAGGCCACATTTTTAACCGTTGGAAAATGGAATAAAAACTGAATTTTAACACCTTCATGGGCTTTTATAGCGGACTCATGATTTAATTTTTTAATATGTCAGAGTATCTTTCTTTCATCATTTAAATAATTCTAATTCTTTTTTCTTATTTTTAAAACCCATTCTATTCAAGATAAACTCTTTCACCTTCTTTGCTATTTCAACTGCTTCTTTTGCATCATCTAAACTTGGCTCAAACCATTCATCTGGATAACGAATCTCAATTGCATAATCAGTAAGTTTATCTGTCTCTTCTTTTAATATAGAGATTTCTCTATCTTTTTTCTCGCATTTTGTAATCAATTCACCAATTTCATGAGTTTTTGTAAAAGGAATGTCAAGAAAGAGCAAATACGCTTTTAGATACTTTTCAACAGCCTGTTGACAATGGAAACAAACAGTTTCAGTCACAACATCCGAAAATGATAGCTCATGTACCGCACTTCGTAAATCTTTCTCTGCCTTGTCAATCCATTTATTTATTAGATCTTTTTTTGTTTTCATATAAAATTTTTCCTTTCTTTACTACATTCGTAATAAATGCCTCTTCCACTTTTTTCCAATCATCAATCTCTTTTTGGGTATAAACAATAATATCTTTCGGAATATCAGTGATTCCCCATAGATATTTTCTAATTTCTCTTGCCCTTTTGTATCTTGGTATATTAATATCTTTTATAATAAGTAGGTCTAAATCACTATCTGCAGTGGGATTACCGTATGCATAAGAACCAAATAGAATGATTTTTTCTGGCTTATAATTTTCTATTATTTTCTTAATAATTTCTTCTATCTGCTTTTGTGTAATCATTTATTCACCTCACACGACCGATTGAAGATAAGGAAGATGATGCCAAAAGCATCGGTCCTCATACTGTTTGATTGAATTGTCATCTTTGTCCTAATTTGCTATCATTATGGAGTTAGCCTATTTATCATTCTTGGAAAGGGTATTGCTTCTCGTATATGTTTAACTCCAGACATCCACCCAATCAATCTTTCCAAGCCAACACCAAATCCGCTGTGAGGAACTGAACCGTATTTTCTCAAATCAAGATACCATTGATATTCTTTAATTGTCATATTTTCTTCTGCCATTCTTGACTTCAAAACATCATAATCATCTTCTCTTTCTGAGCCCCCAATTATTTCGCCAAATTTTTCTGGAGCAATTAAATCTGCACACAAAGACAAATCCGGATTTTCTCTATCAAGTTTCATATAAAATGCTTTGATTTCCTTAGGCCATTTTTCCACAAAAAATGGCACATCAGAATCGTCGGTAAGCATTTCCTCTTCCTGTGCTCCCATATCATCTCCATATTTTATCTTTGAACCTTTCGCTTGAAGAATCTCTATCATTTCTTTATAAGTTATTATTTTGAATGGCGCATCTGCTTTTTTGAGTTGAGCAATATCCCTTTCAAGAATTTCCAATTCGTTCATATTTTTTTCAAGAACATAACGAATAACAAAGCGAATCAAATCTTCCTGAATTTTCATATTTTTTTTGTGTTCTACAAAAGCCATCTCGGCATCCATCATCCAGAATTCTGTGAGGTGCTTACGGGTTTTGGATTTTTCCGCTCGGAAAGTTGGACCGAAATCATAAACTTTTCCCAAACTCATAATTCCAGTTTCAAGATAGAGTTGCCCTGATTGCGAAAGAAATGCCGAACCTTCGTCAAAATAGGGGACTTCAAAAAGCGTGGTCGTTCCTTCGCAAGCATTTGGAGTAAGAATAGGGGAGTCAAACCTGTAAAAACCGTTTTGGTTTAGATATTCGCAAATTGCATAATAAACCGTATGGCGAATTTTCAAAAGAGAATTTTGCCTTCTTGAACGTAGCCAGAGATGACGGTTATCCAGCAAGAATGTGACGCCATGTTCCTTTTTTTGAATTGGAAATTCATCAGCAATCTGGAGTATTTCAATATCTGTAATATCAAGTTCATAGCCAGAAGGTGCTCTTTTATCTGGACGGACAGTTCCAGAAATTTTCACAGAAGATTCCATTGTTAGTTGCTCGCATAATTTGAATTTTTCTTCTCCAATATTTGGCAGAAAAGCCACTGCTTGAATTTCATCTGTGCCATCACGCAATATTAAGAATTGGATTTTACCGCTTGAACGTTTGTTTCTAATCCAGCCTTCAACCAGGACTTCTTTTCCATCATATTTTTCAATCTCTTTTAAATATATTTTTCTCATCTGAAAATCCTTTTTTTGCCACGAATTTACCCCGTGAAATATTTTATCTGTTTACCAACTTATCACCTTTCTTGTTAGTTATTTCACGGGGCAAGCACGAACTAATCCCATTAGATAGCAAGCATCTAACGGGACAGGCACGAACAATATTTTATTCATAAAATTAAACTATTTTAAATCCTTAATAATTTTCATGCTCCTTTGGGTCCCGAGTTTCTTTCGGGACATGTAGGTTTCATATGAAAATAACTTTCAAATAAACGATCTAACACCATTTGTAATGGTGTTTATTATTCTCAAATAAAGATTTCAAAGTTGAAATAAACAGGATTGCAAATCCTGTTGGGATCAATTGGAATCTGTGCTGTGCATTCCGTCCCTCAATTTTCATTCTCCTTTCAGGCTCGGCGCCCAGACGGGTGTGCCGAAATATCGGCATGAATATTTCATCTGAAAATCCTTTCGCCACAAAGGCACAATCCCCAATTTAATTGGGGACACAAAGAAAAATAAATAGAAAATATGATAATCAATAATTGGGATACGATTTTCATGCTCCTTTGGGTTAATGACGCGATTTACATTCTTAATCTAAACAGGATTTATAATCATATTTCGTTTCTTTCAAACATCATTAAAAAATGTTGTTTGACTATTTAAGTTAAATTAAGTCAGTTTTCTTTCTGCTTTTTTGGATACTTTCCATAATCATAAATGCAACTCGCAGTGCTTCACAACCATCTTGTCCATTGACAATTGGTCTTTTATCATTTTTAATTGTGTCAATGAAACTCTCCAGTTCGGTCATAAGTGGCTCCTTTTCAATTACTTCCAGTTTCTGAGTATGATACAAGTCAGAAATATCTGGTTGCCTTTTTCCAGACATTATTTCCTGCATAATCCTGCTAATTTCAGGATTTTTCTTAACAATCCGCACATCTTTGTTTTGATAATCCAGCGAGATATACATATCTTTCTGAAAAAACCGAATTTTTCTCTCTCTTTTCAGCGAGATGCGGCTGGCTGTAATATTGGCAAGAGCACCGTTTTCAAATTCAATCTTTGCATTTGCAATATCAATGTCATTTGTCAATATTGGCACTCCAACCGCTTTTATATTCTTCACCTTACTTTTTACCAATGAAAGAATAATATCAATATCGTGAATCATCAAGTCAAGAACTACGGGTACATCACTTCCTCGTGGAGTAAAAGGTGCAATACGATTTGCTTCTATAAAAATTGGATTTATTAAAATATCTGAAAGAGCCATAATTGCTGGATTAAATCGCTCAATATGTCCAACCTGGATTTTAAGATTTTTTTTTTCTGAAAGAGATACTAATTTTTTTGCATCCTCTAATTTACTGCAAATAGGTTTTTCTACGAAAATATGTTTCCCATTTTCAAGACATTTTTTGCAATAATCAAAATGAGTCGTGGTTGGAGTGGCAATGCTTATTGCATCAACTTTCAAAAGCAATTCATCAACATTTTCAAATGAAAGGCAATTATTTTTGGCTGCAACAGATTTTGCTCTTGAATAATCAATATCATAAATTCCAATCAATTCAGCATTATTTAATTCTGAAAAAACTCTGGCGTGATGCTGACCAAGATGCCCTACGCCGATTACTCCGATTTTCATCTGTAAATACCTTGCCACAGAGACACAGAGAACACAGAGATAATTTCTATTTTTTGTTTTATTATCTGATGTTTTTGTCTCGGCATATAATTTTGATATTCCTTTGTGCCGAAATATCGGCATGAGTGTTTCATATCTTCTCCAGGAAATTTGTTATCAACTACTTTCAAAAACAGTTATTGTGTCAATAATTTTTTGTTTTAGTAAAATGATTTGTCTTTTTGCAACCGATAGAAGGCAGCATTTGCAGTCATCGCAATTGCAGAAGTTTCACCTCGCAATATATGATTTCCTAAACTGATTACTTTTGCAGAATGCTTTTTTGCGAGTTCTATTTCCTCATTTTCAAAACCACCTTCTTGACCTACAATCAAACAAACATCATTACTATTATCTGCTAATGTCTGATGCAAAAGATTATTATTCTCTTCTTCCCATGCGATTATTGGATTATATTTTTGGTTGATTTTAGAAAATAAATTAGTGAATTCAACAACGGAATTTATTTTCGGAAGATATACTGAATATATTGATGTAGACTGATTCTCATTGATGTAGACTGAATATATTGATGTAGACTGATTATTTCAGTTTAAATCAATTTTTCTCTGTTTACCCCGTTGGATATTTATCCTACGGGGTCTAACTCAATGATTATTTAGGCATTTTTTTCATTGATACAAACTGAATATGTTGATGTAGACTGATTATTTCAGTTTAAATCAATTTTTCTCTGTTTACCCCGTTGGATATTTATCCTAGTGGGGTCTAACTCAACGATTATTTAGACAAAGTATTCTTTAATTTTTTCAAAGAATGTTTTTCCTGGTTTTAGATTTCGTTTTTCGTCAAAAGGTTCTAATTTTTTGTATAACTCTCGTTCCGCTTTTGAGAGATCAGCTGGAATTACCACGGTAATTTTTATGAATAAGTTACCCTTCCTTGTGCTGTTAAGATACGGCAATCCCTGGCTTTTCAGTCGGAACACCTTTCCTGTTTGAGTTCCAGGTGGTAATTTCATTTTTATATGTTTCTGAAGTGTTGGAACTTCCAATGTGCCACCCAGAACTGCTTTTGTAATTGTAATTGGAAATTTACATATCAAATCTTGTCCATCTCTTTCAAAGATATCATGTCTTTTTTCCTTAATGAATACGAGGATATCGCCGGCTGGACCGCCTTGTTTACCTGCATTTCCCTGACCACGCAATTTTAGATATTGACCATCAGCAATGCCAGCAGGGATATTAATCTTCACGGTCTTTACACTTGTAATTCTGCCTTCACCATAGCAGGCAGCACATCTGTTTCTGATAATAGTTCCTTTTCCATTGCAGGTTGGGCAGGTTGTTATAGTGGACATCTGTCCAAAGAATGATTGTCGCACTTGTCTTACTTGACCAGCGCCTCCACATTGCGGGCAAGTAGAAATTCTTCCATCAGCAGAGCCAGTTCCTCGGCACTTCTCACATTCCGTTTTAGTGTTGACTTTTATCTTTTTTGTGACACCAGTGTTTATCTCTTCCAGAGTAAGAGAGAGCGAGATTTTCAGGTCTTCTCCGCGATTTACTGCTGCTCGTCTTCGTCGTGTGCCAAAGCCGGTAAAACTGTCTCCAAATATAGAACTGAAAAAACCATTTCCACTAAATAGATTCTCAAAAATATCTGAAAAATCTGTAGCATGAGTAAAATCAGACCATTGGAATCCGCCAGTACCAAATTGAGAATCTACGCCAGCATGTCCATACTGGTCATATAAACTTCTTTTTTTCTCATCGCCAAGCACTTCATAAGCTTCTGATGCTTCTTTGAATTTTTCTTCTGCATCTGGATCATCCTTGTTTTTGTCAGGATGATATTTCATTGCCAGTTTTCTGTATGCGCGTTTGATTTCACTCGTATTTGCATTTCTATCTAGTCCGAGAATTTCGTAATAATCTCTCTTTGCCATATTTTTTTATCTTTGCCACGAATTTACCCCGTTAGATAGCACACCATTAGATAGAAAGTAACTTACTATAAAAGAATATCTAACGGGGCAGGCACGAACTTGCACGAACAATTAAATTTACTTTATTATATTTTTAACTTAAAAAATCATATTATATCATATTCCAGAGTTCAAATCAAATGCCAAATAAAAGTCTAAATGACAAATGTTAAAAGCGGTTCTAAACTAAAGACTGTAATCTAATACCCATATATTATCTTTTAAGTAAGAATATATTAATTCCTGTTTATGTGAGTTTGTGTCAGTTCGTGGCTTGTTTTTTATTTATCATCCACTACTTCAAAGTCAGCATCAACAGCTTTACCGTTTCCTTGTTTTGGTTTTTCTTTTGAAGGTTCTTCTTTAGTTGATTCTTTTGATTGCTGGGCTTGTTCTTGTGCTTGCTGAGACTGTTGGGCTTGTTGCTGTTTGATAGCTTCTTGATAGACGATTTCACCTAATTTCTGTGCTTTTTCTTCAAATTCTGACTTTGCCTTTTTCAGATTATCAATATTTTCTATATCTAATTTTTCTTTTGCTTCTTTGATGGCTTTCTCAATTTCTTCTTTATCCTTTTCTGATAATTTGTCTCCATAATCTTTAAGAGATTTTTCAGTTGTGAAAATCAAGGTATCAAATTCATTTCTCATCTGAACACGCTCTTTCAATTTCTTATCTTCTTCAGAATGTGCTTCAGCTTCTTTAACCATTTTATCAATTTCATTTTCATCTAAAGCACCGCTTTTATCAATTTTAATTTGTTGTTTTTTACCAGTTCCTTTATCAATCGCAGACACATTAAGAATACCATTTGCATCCATATCAAAACTAACTTCTATTTGAGGCATCCCGCGAGGAGCAGGTGGAATTCCAACCAAATCAAATCTTCCGAGAGTTCGGTTGTGAGCCGCCATCTCACGTTCGCCCTGTAAAACATTGATTGAGACAGCAGTCTGATTATCAGCAGCCGTAGAGAATATCTGGCTCTTCTTTACAGGAATGGTTGTATTTCTTTCAATCAATTTTGTCATTACTCCACCCAGAGTTTCAATTCCAAGCGATAGGGGAGTAACATCAAGCAGTAGAATATCCTTAAGATTCTCATCACCAGAAAGAATTCCACCCTGGATTGCAGCTCCAACTGCAACCACTTCGTCAGGATTTACACTCCTATTGGGTTCTTTTTTGAAGAATTTTTTAACCGCATCGTAAACAGCAGGAACACGGGTTGAACCACCAACAAGGATAATTTCATCAATATCATCAACAGAAATTTTTGAGTCTTTTATAGCAAGTTTGCAGGGGTCAATACTATCCTGAACCAAATCATCTATCATTCTGTTGAACTGTGAGCGGGTTAAATTTATGGACAGATGTTTTGGTCCGCTACTATCTGCTGTGATATAGGGAAGATTAATGTTAGTGGATTGAGTTCCGCTTAGTTCAATTTTTGCTTTCTCTGCTGATTCACGAATTCTTTGCATTGCCATTGGGTCCTTTGTAAGGTCAACGCCATCACTCTTTTTGAATTCTTCAACTATCCAATCTAATATTCTCTTATCAAAGTCATCTCCACCTAAATGAGTATTCCCATTTGTTGATAATACTTCTACGACCCCTTCTCCAATTTCTAAAATAGAAATGTCAAATGTGCCGCCGCCAAAGTCATATACAGCGATTTTTTCTTCTTTTTTTCTGTCAAGACCATAAGCCAGGGCTGCAGCAGTTGGCTCGTTGATTATTCTTTCAACTTTTAATCCAGCGATTTTGCCTGCATCTTTTGTCGCCTGTCTTTGCGCATCATTAAAGTATGCAGGGACTGTAATAACAGCGCTTTCAATTTTTGTTCCAAGATATTCCTCAGCAGTTTCTTTCATCTTTTTGAGTATAAAAGAGGAGATTTGTTGAGGAGTGAAATCTTTCTTTTCATTTGGAATGTGAATTATTACTTCACCTTTTGAATCAGATTTAATATCAAATGAGACCTCTGATTCTTCTTGTTTTACTTCATTTGTCTTTCTGCCCATAAATCTTTTGGTTGAATAGACAGTGTTTTTTGGATTTGTGATAAGCTGGTGTTTAGCTAATTGTCCAACTAATCTTTCTCCATCTTTGGTAAACCCAACGATTGATGGAGTTGTTCTTCCACCTTCAGAATTTGGGATTACAGTTGGTTTGCCTCCCTCCATTACAGAGACACAACTGTTTGTTGTTCCCAAATCTATTCCGATTATTTTAGCCATTTTTGTTCTCCTTTATAGTTTTTTTTACCACGAAGACACCCCGTAAAGCTTCGCAACGGGGCAGGCAAAGGCACAAAGATTATAGAATAATTCTTTTTATGCCATCTTTAATTGATATACTTAAAATTCATATTATTTCTTTGTGTCTTTGTGTCTTTGTGGCTGTTTGCTTTTCTTTTTACCTTTTGAAACAGCCACTCTTGCATGACGAATGATTTTATTATTTAATATGTAGCCATTTCTAATATTATCAAAAATTATGTTTTCATCATATTTTTTATGTTCAATGCAAATAACAGCTTCGTGGAAATTTGGATCAAACTTTTTGCCAATTGTTTCAATTTTTTTCAGACCTTGCTTTTCAAGAATCTGGTTCATCTGATTATGGATTATCTCAATCCCTTTCTGAAGATTTGCTGGTGATTTTTCTTTTTTAACAGATTTCAGAGCGAGTTCTAAATGCTCAAAAACCTCAACAATCTCCAGAAGAAGTGTCTGATTTGCGTTTTTTATCCATTCTACTTTTTCCTTTGCATTTCGCTTTCTGAAATTTTCAAATTCAGCAACTGCCCTTAGCCATTTATCTTTATAAAATTCAACTTCTTCCTTTAGTTTTGCATTTTGTTGAGAAAGAGTGGGAGTTTTTCGTTTCTTTTTTGCAGTTTTTGTTTTAATGTCCTTTTCCATTTCAGACATATCGTTTCTCCTTATTGAAATATGGCATTACAGTTCCTTTTGTGGTCATTTCAGTTATCATTCGGGATGCGAAACAAACCATTGGAATATTTTCGCGATAATTCATCCTTTTTGTTCCAAGAATGCCGATGAAACCTGATAAATCCATAACTTGATATTTTCCAAAGATTAATACTAAGTCAGAAAAATCATGACTTTTTATTTCGTCTCCCATTAATATTGTATAATCGTTTTGCTCATATTTCTTAAAGATGTTTATAAAATCAGTTTGATTATTTATTATTCTTATGAGTTGAAGGATTTTCTCTTGAGATTTGAATTCAGGCTGACTTAAAAACCCCAAATTACCATCAAATCGAATAATATAACGACTGACTTTATTTATGACATTTTTGATTTCTGATAATATTTCAATAAGAATAGTTTCCCTTTGAGAATATGTTGAATCAAATTCTTTATTGAATTGAGTTTGAATCTGATATATTGGCAAGCCATAGAATCTGTTATTAAAATATCTAACCATAGCAGAAATTTGAGCATCAGAGAGGTTATATGAATTAGGTATCACTATGGTTTTTTCAAGACCTACTTCAAGGCTTATCACTACAAGTAGCTTATTACCTTCAATTTTAAAAATGTTTAGTTTTTTGAGAATTCCTGACGAAAAATCAGGTTCAGCGATAATGCTTAACTGTCCAGAAACATTTGCTAAAAATTTCAGAATAGCCGTAAGCATTAGATCAATGCTTTGATAGTTTTGCGCAAGAAGTGCCTGCATCATTTTGATTTTTTGTTCAGGGATATTTTTCTCAAAATCAATAATGTCATTTATATAAAATTTATATCCTTTTTCAGTTGGAATCCTGCCTGCAGATGTATGAAGTTGTTCAATAAATCCATTATCGGTTAGTATTGCCATCTCATTGCGAATTGTTGCAGGACTGATATTAAAACCATAACCTTCTGAGAGAATCTTTGAACCAACAGCTTGAGTAGTTTTAAGATACTCAAGGATTATGGCTTTGAGAATTTCTTTCTGTCTTTTTAATAATTCATTCTTTACAGAAATATCAGTTTGAACTGAAAAATCATTATTTAACATATTTATCCTGTTTTTGGCACTCTTTATTTATGAGTGCTAAATTTTACTATAATTTAAGTTGCATTTTTTATTTGTCAAAATTTTTTGAGATATTTATCAAAATAATTGACATAAACCTTACAATATGGTTTTTATTAATGAGATCTGCAAAATAGGTCTATTCATGTAAATTTAACCTATGTTTGTCATTCTGAGTGAAACGAAGAATCTCATAATTGCTAATATAAATGCGAGTTATAGATTCTTCACTGCGTTCAGAATGACACCTTTGGGTATTGTTTCTCTATTTTGCATAACTCATAATATGGTTTTTATTATTAAAAGGAGATAGAATGCCAAATCAAAAATTAGTTAGAATAATTGCTGGAAGTAAATCAGATATGGAATATGTGAAACTCTGTGAAGATATTTTGCAAGGGTTTGAAATTCCTTTTGAGACCTTTATCTCTTCCTCACATCG
Source organism: Candidatus Cloacimonadota bacterium (assembly GCA_014384665.1). GTDB lineage: Bacteria > Cloacimonadota > Cloacimonadia > JGIOTU-2 > JGIOTU-2 > JACNFI01. Next base: position 2,028 of record JACNFI010000188.1, on the reverse strand, counting down.
CAATCCGGAAAATACAAAAAAACTGGCACAGGAAGCTGAAGAACAGGGAATAAAGGTTATCATTGCATTAGCAGGAATGGCAGCTGCTTTACCTGGTTATCTTGCATCATGGACAACTATACCTGTGATTGGGGTGCCACTTCCTGGCTCAGCATTGAATGGAATAGATTCTCTTTATTCAATTGTACAAATGCCAGCAGGAATTCCTGTGGCTGGAGTAGGAATTGGAAAATCTGGTGCAAGAAATTCTGCATATCTTGCAGTTTCTATTCTAAGCTTAGATGATGAAAAGCTAAAAGATAAGTTGAGAGAATATAGAGATTCGTGGAATAAGTAAACTGGAAATTTGCGAGGATGTAAACAACCTTGCTTCACCCCGTGTGATAGTAAGTAGATTAGAATAAATTTTGCTTGTAATTTATAATGTATCTTACGGGGTAAATCGGAAAATAATGCTAAAGCATTGTGAAATTTTGCAACAGTTTGCGAGGATGTAAACAACCTCGCTTCACCCCGTATGATAGTAAGTAGATTAGAATAAGTTTTGCTTGTAATTTATAATGTATCTTACGGGGTAAATCGAAAAAACAATGCTTAAGCATTGTGAAATTTTGCAACAGTAGAATCGTAGATTCTTTATTCGATTTAGCGAGATGGTTTACCATCTCGCTAAGCTCGCATAAACCATTTTACAATGAAAGGAGTACAAATGAGTGGGAAAACATACAAATCAATTTATTATCATATTGTTTTTAAAACAAAGAAAAGGCAACCATTCCTTAATGAAAACATTAAAGAAAAAGTATATCATTATATTTGGAATAAGTGTAAGAAGCTGAAATTCTATCTTCATCGCATTGGTGGAACAATAGATCATATTCATTTATTAATATACATTCCACCAAAAATGTCGGTATCTCATGCAGTTGGTTTAATAAAAGGTTCTTCATCTTATTTTATTAATCAAGAATTAGCAGGAGATGATATTCTATATTGGCAGCATGGTTTTGGGGTTCTAACCCTTAGCAAGAATGATTTTAATAGGGTTTATGATTATGTAAAAAATCAGGAAGAGCATCATAAAACTGGTGATGTTCTTGGGGAGTATGAAAAGATCAATTTTGAGGAAGATGAAGAATGATAGTGTAAATTATTTGCGAGAATATAAATATTCTCGCTCAATCGAAAAAATAATGCTGAAGCATTATGGAGTATAATTGAAATAGCATCATTCATGATGCTTTATTCGATTTAGCGAGATGATTTACCATCTCGCATAAACATAAATTTTATTTGATTAAACGAGATGATTTACCCCGTTGGTATTATTTAACCTACGGGGTTCACCGTCTCGCAAACTTAAACAAAAAAGATGGAAAAAAATAAATTTTTTAAAAAGTTTGACAGAAAAAAGATTATTATTAAAAAAGAAATTTATGAAAAGTAAGGCATTTGATATTAGGCAAAATGAATTAATGATAAAAAGAGAGCAATATCTAAAAGAAGCTGATAAAATTGCTGATTTCCTAAAACAAAATTATAGAGTAGAAAAAGTAGTATTATTTGGTTCGGTTTTAAATCCAGATAGATTTAATAGTTATTCTGACATTGACTTACTTGTATATGGATTAAAGGCAGATTATCTTTCAGTGTATGGGGGAATTTTAGGTTTTACAAGTCTTAAATTTGACTTAATTCCTGAAGAAAAAGCAAGCCCATATATCTTGAAATCTTTAAATGAAAATAGGTTGGAATTATGAAAAAAGATTTGATTGTAAAAACTTTGATAGCTGAAATAAAGAATGAACAAAAAAAACTTGAGAAATTATATAAAGAACTAATTATCCAATGAAAATTAATTATGATGAAAAGGTTGATATACTTTATATTAAATTAAAAGAGACTGAATATTATGAAAGTGACGAAATCAAAGAAGGTATAATATTAGATTATGATAAAAATGGAAATATAATTTCTATTGAAATTCTAGATGCATCCAATTATATGCCTTTGCATGAACTCTCTACT
>JACNFI010000187.1 GCA_014384665.1 Candidatus Cloacimonadota bacterium | reverse complement strand
CATTCTGAAAATAATGGGATATTTAAATTGTCATTCTGAGTCCTGTTTTAACAGGACGAAGAATCTCTTGAATGCTTGAGATTCTTCACGGGGTTTACCCTGAGACAAGAATTGAGACCCTTCTCCCGATAAATCGGGATCAGGGTGACATACCGAAGGGTTCAGAATGACATCTGTAGATAAAGTTTGCATACTTAATTAAAGAATGCAACACTAGACAGGTGTGTCAAGACGGGCTGGAAAACATATTGTAAATGTTGTCCCCTTTCCTGTCTTGCTTCGCACATCTATCTTCCCATTATGTTGCTGAACAATCCCATAACTTACAGAAAGACCCAACCCTGTTCCTTTTGCACCCTTTGTAGTAAAAAACGGGTCAAAAATTTTGTTGATATTCTCTTTAGGTATACCACAACCAGTATCCTGAAATTTAATCTCTACAAATTTGTTATCTTCTGAAAATTGTGAAGAGATTGATAATATTCCTCCCGCTTGCATTGACTCCAAAGCGTTCAAAATGATATTCGTGAATACTTGTTCTATTTTATTAGTATCTATCATTATCCTCGGTAGGTTCTTATTTAAATTTTTATCAATGCGGACATTATGAACTAATATCTGGCTTTCAAAAAGTAACAAGGTTTCTTCAATAAGTTTATTTATATCTGCGGGTCTTTTTTCAGGCGGAGATTGTCTTGAAAATTCCAAAAGACCTTTTACAATTCCGCTACATCGTGCAGTTTCATCTATGATTAATTTCATATTATCAGAAAAACTGCTATCTTTTTCCAACTTTTCTGAAATAAGATGACTATTAAGCAGAATTGAAGTTAATGGGTTATTTATTTCATGTGCTATTCCTGCTGACAATTTACCAAGTGAGGATAATTTTTCTGATTGAATTAGTTGGTCTTGAGCATGTTCCAACTCCTTTGTCTTTTCTTTTACTTTCTCCTCAAGTGTTTTACTTAATGCAAGATATCCTTCGGTTGCCTTCTGGAGCTCAGCGGTCATACTATTAAAAGAACCTGCTAATTGCCCAATCTCGTCCTGTGACTTTATCTGAACTCTATGAGATAAATCACCCTTCGCAACTTTTTTTGTAGCAAGTAACAGTTTTTTTATGGGATTAGTAACATTTGTGGTAGAAAAATATGCTATTATTGACAAAAGAATAATGCTCAAAAATGCGATTGCTAAAAAAGTAAATACAACACGATTTCTCAAATCAATATATGGTGCTTCAAGCATTCCCACATAAAGCATACCAATAATTTCACCATTTATATCTCTTATTGGTTCATAAGCGGTTATATACCAATCAGTTACGACAAAAGCCCTGCCAATCCAGGGAATACCCTTACCTACTACTTGATTAAATACTTCTTCGGATACTCTGGTTCCAATCGCTCTTGTGCCATCACACCTGTGGACATTTGTTGAGATACGTAAGTCCCCTTGAAATATAGTTGCTGTGCCAACATCTTGCTGTTTATATTTTTCAGCCTTATAAACTATTTCCTTGACTTTATCAACAATTTCATAGTTTTGGTTTAATAATTTCCCACCGCATAATACTCCAATTAAATTCCCATCATAATCAAGAACTGGTGCTGCTGATTTAACCATCATACCAGAGGTCTCAACTGCTTCCAATCTTTGTCGGGCTCTGGGGGTAGGAATCAATTCTATTCTTGCTTGCTCGGTGAGTTTTTTACCTTCTTTTTCTAACTCTTCCTGAGGAAGAATTTGGGTTGCTACTACATCTTGTTTTTTTTGTAATACCCAATTTACTATTTCATCATTAGGTTGATCATCATATATTACAGGATTATTAGCTCTTACGATAACGCGACCATCTTTATCAGTTAATGTCAATATATCTAAGGATTCATTTTCCCTAATTTTTTGAAGCTCTTTCTTTAACTTATTGATATCGTTTTTTAATATTGCATCCTTAATGAAAAATCTGATAGCAGTAAGACGAATAATGTCTTTAATGTTCTCACTTTCTTCTTGATATACTTCCCGTGCAGAATTTAAATCAAGCCGTACCTTGTTCTGTGCTTGCTTAATTATTGTATTGTCAATTAACCTTATACCAATAAATGTAGATAAAAAAACACCTACTATAATTACTACAGAAAAACTTAAAATTAACTTTGTCCTTAATGAAAAGCGTGGCATATTATAATTATCTTATGAATAAATGAATAAGTATTTGCCCTTTCATATTATGTTTCTTGATTTCTTTCAACCGTGAATTAACCCCGTTAGATATTCAGTTTTTATTTCTATCTCCACCCTTATAATAAAATTATCTAACGGGGTGAACGCTAATTTTCGCTAATTAAGAGAAAAAAATTAGTGTATATTCGCGGTTAAATCAACTATTATTTTGCGGTTTACCGCGCTAAAAAAAAACAAATAAGTATTTGTCCTTCCATATCATGTTTCTTGATTTCTTTCTCCACCAATGAAACAACAGCCTTATGAGCCTTCATTTGCCCTTATTCACTTGCTTTAGAAGATCTTCAATTCCAGATTTAACTTTGGTCTCCAGTTCGGTCTTTAATCTTGCATTTTGTATAAGTTCCTGAAGTATGGAACTTTCATATTCAAATTCTTTGATATCAGAAAAAGAAACGGCTGACACATCCGGAATTCTGCCTTCTGCTATGACTTTTGCTTCTTCTAAAATTTTTGCTCTATCTGTTAATGAGTATGTATTTCCTCCAAATGTGCCAAGTTGTTCTTTGTATAATATTATGTTTTCATCTGGAACATAGAAAAAACTTGCATAAGAACCCGCATGAATGTGGAAAGGACTTCTTGCTTTTCTATTATAATAAATTACTTTCATCTGAAAATCCTTTCTAACCACAAAGGCACAAAGATACAAAGAAAAAGATATAGAAATATGATAACTTTTAACTTAAATGCGATTTTCATGCTCCTTTGCCTGCCCCGCCTGCCCTGTGAAATCTTTATTTATTTCACTAGGGTTAAATCTTTTCCTATTTAATGGGGTGTCCCGAGTTTTTTTCGGGACATGTAGGTTTCATATGTAAATAACCTTCAAATAAACGATCCTAACACCATTTGTAATGGTGTTTTAATAAACAGGATTGCATCCGTCAGCTCCGAGACGGAGTCCCAATTCACCCCGTTAGATATTAAATTCAATAAAATATTTACTATCTTAGCGATACGAATTATCTAACGGGGTAAATCGGGTCTGGCGGACTGTTAGATCAGATGGTTTCATAATCAACTATGTATACTTGATTATTTTCATGCTCCTTTGTGTCCTGTCGCCCGATATATCGGGAAGACAGGCGCCCAGACGGACACGAAGAAATACTTGCTTGCTTATTATTTACTTTTGTAGTTAATAAATTTTGCATAATTTGCAGTTTAATAATATAATATAAACTTGTCAAAATTATCATCTTTTGGTGATTGGATGTAAATTTTTTTAACATACTATATCAGCTAGCAACTTCATATAACGTTTTGCAGGTTTACGAAGTTTTTGGCTGGTTAGTTTTATCAAACTTTTGTATTATAACTCAATGTTCAAAGAGCTAACCTACCTTCAATACTCACTCAACACAAGCCAAAAATTTAGCGATAGCGTCGTAAACCTGCTGTTATATGAAGTTTGGCAACATCCATAATAATTAACATTTTGATTTCGCTACCTTAAACCTATTCAACTGCTTTAATGAAAGCATCTTGGGTATGGTAACTAAAGAAAATATCAAATTCTGAAAGTAATCTCTCTAATCCAATTACTAATGGTACATTATCATTTGGAGCAAGGTAAGCCTTGATTTCTATTGTCTCTGTAGCATACTTTGGATCAATCAAGCGTAATTCAATTGTAGCTACCTTTACAAACATAACACATTCCTTTTTAGGAATTACTCCTCGTAGTTCTGTCTCACCTATAACCTTAGTAACACATTTCCTCCATATTTTGTGCGGAATAAGATAGATTGGAGCACCTGTATCTACAATAGCAGATTCAGGTTTACTCAATCCTTGAAGAGTCATAAACTGAATGACTGCTAAAAGCCTAACCTGGACAAGCCCCCAGTTAAATAGAAAAGAAAATTTAACAGGGCAGGCAGAACCAAAAAGGAAATATTAATCAGTAATAAAGCCAATAATTTCTAAATCCAA
>JACNFI010000186.1 GCA_014384665.1 Candidatus Cloacimonadota bacterium | reverse complement strand
TCCATTCCTTACAACCTGTCTTTTACTGCGTCTTCCCTCTATATGGATTCCCGATCGGGGTCGGGAATGACATCTGTGAGCGTTTGGAATGACATGAAAATGCAATTTTGCAGAACCCATATATAAAAATAGTTAAAAGGAGAAAGTTATCATGAAAACTAAAAAATTAGTAATAGCATTACTAATTTCGTTGTTCGTTATAAGTTTCGCCTGGGCAAAAGATGAAGCCAGTATCAGTAAAAGTAATATTACCAATGTAGAGAGAGCAGAAAATGCCAAAGTAGAAAAGGGTGAAACAGAAAAAGTTGAAACACCAAGTCTTAGTAATAAAGGTGGAGTTGCTGTTGAAAAGAAAGAGGCAGTAGTAGAACCAATACAATTACCGAACACAAGTGCCAAAGGAACAAAAGCAGAAGTTATTCATATAGATAAAGAACAAGAATTACATGATTCTACTACAATAGTTTCCCTAAAAGAAATTGGTTCACGTCAGATTGGAGATAACTGCGCAACCCCTATACCCGTTACCCTCCCTGCTGACTTACCTTATGGCGATTATTTGCAGACAACTTGTGGACGGGATTATAATTATGATGCAACTTGCCTTGGAATCTATGATGAAGGTGAAGACATCATTTATGAAGTAACTGTTATTTCTGAAGTCACTGTAGATATTACGATGGATCCCTTAGTTTTCTCTGACTTGTTAGGAACAGGTCTTGCAATTGATGATGTATGTCCTCCTGGTGAACCTTGCTTGGCTTATGATACTGGTCCTTTAGGTATTCGCTATCTTAATGCTGTAGCATTGGTGCCTGGGACTTATTACATTATGGTAGATAGTGGGCCACCGGAATGGATGCATTGTATTGAACATTTTAACTTAACAATAGAAGAAACTTGTGTTGAATGCCCAGGATGGGGTATCCCTGAAGGTGAACCCTGCCTTGTAGATGGAGATGTTGATAATTTCAATGGGGGTTGTAACTCAGTTCCACCTGTATTTAGTACTATTAGTTGTGGTGAAACTATTTGTGGCACGGCAAGCACTTTCATAACTGGTGTTTTAACCTACCGCGATACAGACTGGTATCAAGTCGTCCTGAACGAACAATGCGAACTTACCTGGACAGCAATAGCAGAATTCGAATTGTTAATCTTTATATTAGATGCTGGTTCTGAAGATTGTTTGGATTTTGTACTTCTCGGCTGGGATACTGGAATGCCTTGCGAGGAGGTGACCGTGAGCGCTACAGTTACACCAGGAGCATATTGGCTATGGATTGGTCCTTCTGTCTTTACTGGATATCCATGTACCGGTGGTAATAATGACTATGTTGCCACTTTGACCTGTGAACCAATCGCACCAGAAACTTCCCTCTCACTTCCTGAATATACAGAAGGTTGCCCAGGACAGGCTGTTTCTATTCCTGTATATTTAGATAATCCAGATACCTGGGAAGTTGAAGGCATTGATATGACTATTACATTTGATGAAACTGTCTTAGACGCAACCGGAGGAACATTAGGGGCAGTATTAGCTGATTTGGGTTATGGATTGTTTGTAAATACGTATGTTGATGGAGAGGTAACCGTTGTAATATATGCAATGACAGATCTATTCAATGATAGTGGTGACATAATCTTTCTTGAATTTAATGTTGTAGGAGTAGAAGAAGATGACACAGATCTTGTATTTGACTTTGGAGAGGTAAATGAAACTCCTGTTGCATTATTTGATGGCTTCTTTGATGTAATTCCATGTCTGTTTGATATTTCTGGATTTATTGGCTACTATGATGGTCTTGCTCCTGTTCCAAATGCAGATGTGAATATTACTAGTGATACAACTTATGTCGCAACCACAGATGGAGTTGGAGAATACTTATTTTTAGATATTCCAGGTGGTAATTATGAATCCACATCATCCAAGGATACTGATCTTGGTGGATTAAGTGGAATGGATGCTTCGCGGATTGCGAGATACGCTGCTGATTTATATTCATTTGGTTGTCTTGAGATAATAGCAGCAGATGTTTCTATGAACGGATATATTAGTGGAATGGATGCTTCCAGAGTAGCAAGATATGCTGCTGGTTTAATTACTGAATTAAATGGTGATGGTATTGATTGGGTATTTACACCAGAACCTATACCTAATTGTACAGGCTGGCCACCAATAGTTTACGAGAATACACTAGAATATTATCCATTAGATTCATACTTAACAGATGAGGACTTCATTGGCATAAGACTTGGAGATGTATCAGGGAACTGGTCACCAGACGCGAGAATGCCACTTACTCAAAAATCTTCTCCGCCAGGGGCGGATCCTTCGGAAAAAGCAACTGAAATAGAAGCAATAATTAACTCTACACTAAGAATTCCTGTTGTCATTGAAGAAGTAACAGCGATTGAAGGTATTGATATATTTATTGAGTTTGATAATGAAGTATTAACTTTGAAAGGATTAACACTTAATGATGGAATTCTTGCAGAGAATGATTATGCAGTAGAAAGCAATCTTAAAGAAGGCAGGTTTGTTATTTATGCACAGAGAGAATTGGTCTCAGACGCAGGAACAGTTGCATTTATAGAGTTTGATGTAATAGGAAAATCTGGAACTAAAACAGATGTTTACTTCATTAAGTTTGATGTAAATGAGACTGAAGCGACAGGTGGATTTAGTGTATTAGATTCAGAAGATAGTGAAACAATTTCCAGAAGATTAGAAGTAAATGTAATTCAAACTATACCAGAAAAGTTTGCACTTTATCCAAACTATCCAAACCCGTTTAGTACCAACACTCTTATTAGATATGACTTACCTGAAGTTGTCCATGTTATTATTCAGATTTATAATGTAAAGGGACAGCTTGTAAAAGAGCTTGTTAATGTGATAGAGGAAGCAGGTAGAAAGCAGATTGAATGGAATACTGAAGGTATGAGTTCAGGAATATATTTCTATAAGCTTTCCACTAAGGATAAGACATTTATCAAGAAGATGATCCTCCTTCGTTAAAGCTTCGGGGGATAAATTCTATTACGCTAAAGCTTACAGTAGATAGTAGATTCAAGTAGTGAGCCAAAGGCTCATCAGCATTAGACTGATAAGTCTTGCCTCCCCGTAACCGCTTCAGCGAAGCAAGGAACGACAGCTCGGAACAAAAAAGCGTTTTATAGACTCGTCGTTCCCACAAGGGAGTCAATTCAAAATTTAAAACGAAAAAAAAAGAATTAAAAAAAATTTACCAAAAAATTAATGAATTTTATAATCACAATGTAGCGGGATATTATTTATATTTATAGCTTTTGGAACTTTTATAGGGACTCACTTTTATCTTGAACGAAAAAAGGGAATAAAAGATGTTAATGTCTCAATTAGGCAAACACATTTCCGCTCTTTAATGTGTTTTCCCTTTCATATGGATTCGTTATGTTAACCCCGTTAGATAGTAAACTTAATAAAATATTTGCTATCTAAATTGTGTAAATATCTAATGGGGTGAACTTCTTTGATAGGTAATCGTACCGATATTTCGGGATAGATATTTATGATAATAAAAATAAATGGGTTCTGCAAAATTGCATTTTTATGTCATTCCAAACGCTCACAGATGTCATTCCCGACCGTGCCCAACTTGATTGGGTATCGGGAATCCATATAGAGGGAAGACGCAGTAAAAGACAGGTTGTAAGGAATGGATTCCCGTTCCTCAATCAAGTTGAGAACAAGTTTCACGGGAATGACACTTGTCTTTGCGAAGCAAGCCGTAGCCAGAAATGAAGTGAAATTACTAATTTTACAGATCTCATAATAAAAATAATTAAGAGGAGAAAGCTATCATGAAAACGAAAAAATTAGCAATAGCGTGGCTAATTTTGTTGTTTGTTATGAGTTTTGCCTGGGCAAAAGATGAAGCCAGTCTCAGTAAAAGTGATATTACCAAAGTAGAGAGAGCAGAAAAAGCCAAAGTAGAAAAGGTTGAAGCAGAAAAAGTAGAAGTTGAAAAAGTAGAAGCACCAAATCTTAGCAATAAAGGTGATGTTGCAGTAGAAAAGAAAGTAGGAATAGTAGAAGTGAAAGAAGGTGAAGCACCGATTAGAACTCCTGTCCCTGAACTTAAAAAAGTAGAGGAAACAGAAAAAGTTGAAACACCAAGTCTTAGTAATAAAGGTGGAGTTGCTGTTG
>JACNFI010000185.1 GCA_014384665.1 Candidatus Cloacimonadota bacterium | reverse complement strand
AATTTTGCCAACCCGAGTTGAGGTTTTAAACAAAATTCCCCTGGAATTTCGCCTCTTTGCTTTATGCTTTCTTATTCTTCTTTACATCATTTGCTGTTTAGAAATTTCACAATTTTGGTGATGACCAGCGGGAATATTACTGATGAGGCTCTAGAAAAAGATGATGATTCAGCATTGAAAAATTTACAACCGATCACAAAATACTTTCTTACTCACAATAGAGAAATATTTAATAGAATTGATGACTCAATAATAAAATTTGTTGATAAGCAGAAAATATTAATACGGAAAGCAAGAGGATTTATTCCAATTCCAATTAAGATAGAAAATTTTTCCAATTCTCCTCAGATTTTTGCTGCAGGTGCAGATATGAAGGGAAGTTTTGGGCTTTTCAAAAATAATCTTTTTCTCGGAAGCCAATATTTAGGTGATTTGGAATTTGTCTCCAATATTGATTTTTACAAAGAAACCTTACAATATTTTCAGAACATTTTTGAGATAAAACCAGCGATAGTTGTTGCAGATTTGCATCCAAATTATTTTTCTACTAATTTTGCTGAGAATTATGCAAGAGAAAATAATTTGCCTTTGTTCCATATTCAGCATCATCTTGCTCACACATATAGTGTAATGGCAGAACATAATTTATCAGAAACAATTGGTGTATCTTTTGATGGAACTGGCTTTGGTGATGATGAAAATATCTGGGGTGGAGAATTCTTTATTGTAAAAGGTAAAGACCATAAAAGAGTAGCACATCTCAAATATCAGCCAGTTATGTCTGGGGAAAAGATGTCTAAAGAACCCTGGCGCATGGCTCTTATTTATCTATACGGTTCTTGTCCTGAAAAAATTGATAACTTCATTGGCTCTGAGAAATTTCTACAGAAAGAATTTATACTCAAAATTTTGAAAAGACAGCAATCAAATTTGTATACTTCCAGTATGGGCAGATTATTTGATGCAGTCGCAAGCCTGCTTTCCATTTGTCATTATAACAGTTATGAAGGTGAGGCTGCTATGAAGCTGGAATCAATTGTAAAATCAAATGTGAAAAAAAGTTATAATTGGGAGTTAGATACTCAAAACTTTCCCTGGCAGATTGATGTAGGACAAACAATAAGAGAGATTGTAAAAGATATCAAAAACAATATTAGCAAAAATGAGATTGCAACAAAATTTCACTTTACAATAGTAGATATAATTTACAAAACTTGCCAAAAAATCAGGCAGAATTTTAGTATAAATAATGTATCTTTTTCTGGCGGTGTGTTTCAAAATGGTGTTTTGGTAAATCTTATTAGGAAGAAATTTTCAGAAAGTGAATTTCAATTATTTTTCAATGAGCAGGTGCCGCCAAATGATGCCGGCATTGCTCTGGGTCAGATTTATGGATACTTATTGAACCACAGAGATGCAGAAACATAACTTAACTATTAAACTATTTTATATTGATCCTAACCTGGACAAGCCAGAACCAAAGAGGAAAATATTAATCTATTATAAGACTAATAATTACAAAATCCTAATTTCTAATGTCAAATAAAATGCCAAAGCTCAAATGTCCAATAATGCCATCCCCGTGTCCTCAGAACGAATTCTTGGAGAATCAATCCTTTTTTGTCATTTGATATTTGAATTTTTATTAGAAATTAGAAATTTGTAATTAGTCATTTAAATAGCCTTTATAAAAGAGTCTCAAGGCAGAATAATCCCGATATATCGGGATGCCAAAAATAACACGAATTTTATTGATAATATATTAATATATGTCAATCTTTTTTCTCAATAACATATTTATTTCTATTTCGGGGGTTCGTAGAAATTTGACTTATCCCGAGATAACTCAAGATATTCTAATTTTAATAGATTCCGGCAATAAATCCTTTAAATGTGGATACTCCTCAACGAGGCGAAATATATCAGCAAGGTCTTTCTGGCGTTTACTCTGGCGTCTATGCTCATCTGAATATGCCCATATTTTCCCCTGCAATACATCTTCAATAGTTGCAACTTTCATCTCATATCCCATTACTTTTCTTGTTGTAGCTCTGCTGATAAAAGGTTGATAACAAAGGTCAGTCTGTATTTGAATTCGTAAATCAGATTTTGAACTTGTAAAGTTCAAACTATGTGGGAATTCTTTTATCATAAACATCTTATTTGCTGATTTTATCAGTTTATCTATTGCATCAGCCACAACTACTAAATCCAAATCCAAACTAACCACAGGTTCTACATACGCATTTACAGCTAATCCGCCAATAACACAATATGCAATATCCAACTCATTTATTAAATCAAGGAATTCTTGCAAGATGTCTATTTCACCATTAGCAAGAATATTCATAAATTCTTTTTCTGTCACTGTATCCTCATTTTTTTAAACTTAAATGAACTATCAGCTTGCTGATAGTAAAGAGCTTAAGTCATCACGATGTATCGGGGTGAGTTTAAGTTTATTACACACCCCGATTCCGATAATATCGGAACCACCCCTCTTTTTAGCTATCCATTATACACGAGTCTGCAGACTCGCTCCTACAGAGCATTTAGAAGCCCATGATTTTAATCGTGGGTAACAGTGGAACTATACATTTTCAACCATTTTAATGGTTTGTAAATTTGGTAAACCGTTGAAACGGTTAACATTTTCGCTTTTTCTTTTAATACCCACAAATGAATTTGTGGGCTTCTATTGAGAATTCCATATTTGTGTATAATAAAAAGCTTTTTAGAGGAGATTAAGGGGTGTGTTAAATAACATTAATTTTTCTTTGTTTCTCCAATTTAATTGGGGATTGTTGTGAATTTTATTCATTTTTCAATCCCCAATACATCAAAAATAAAAGCATATTCCAGAGCAATCTCTTTATAAAAATCATACCAACCAGAGGCAATGCCATGTCCTGACACATTTGTTTTCAGTAGCAATTTATTATCATCAGTTTTCAATGCACGCAGTTTTGCCACCCATTTTGCCGGCTCCCAGAAATTCACTCGCGGGTCATAAAATCCTGCTAAAATAAGTATATCTGGATAATCCTGTGCTTTAACATTTTGATATGGACAGTATGACATCATATACTCAAACTGCTCTTTATCATTCGGATTCCCCCACTCCTCATAATCAGTAACAACTGCAGTTAGTGTTGTATCAAGCATCGTGTTTACAATATCCACAAAAGGCACTTCTACAATAGCAACTCGGAACAAATCAGGTTGTATATTTAAAACAGCCCCTATAAGCAATCCACCTGCACTTCTTCCTTCAATAACCAATTTTTCAGGACTTGTATATTTCTCTGAAATCAAGTATTCTGCACAGGCAATGAAGTCAGTAAATGTGTTCATTTTGCTAAGCACTCTTCCTTGCTCATACCAGATTTTGCCCATCTCTCCCCCACCTCTAATATGGGCAAATGCATAGACAAAACCTCTATCCAGAAGAGATAAACGGGAAGTTGAAAAATACGGGTCGTTGCAATCTCCGTAAGAGCCATAACCATTCAAAAGCAAAGGATTGCTGCCATCTTTCTTAAACAAATCCTTCTTATAAACCAATGAAATTGGAATCATTGTGCTATCTTTAGATTGTGCAAAAACTCTTTCAGATTCATATTGAGATGGCTCATAACCGCCAAGTACCACCTGCTGTTTTTTCAATTCCTTCTCTCTGGTTTTCATATTATAGTCAAAAGTTGAATAAGGAGTTACAAGCGATTCGTAAGTAAATCTGTATGTTTTTGTATCAAAATTCGGATTTCGTCCAGAATAAAAAACATAAACCGGTTCTGGAAAACCAACATAATGCTCTTTCATAGAATTCAAATCAATTATCCTCATATCTTCCAGACCATTTTTTCGCTCGTGAATTACAACATAATCTTTGAAAACATCAAAAGCACTGATATACACAGAATCCCGATGAGGAATGAATTCTTTCCAATTTGCCTTGCAAGGATTTTCAACAGGTGCAGTCATTATTTTGAAATTTTTGGAATCAGCCTCATTCGTCTGAATATAGAATTTATCCTGATGGTGATACACATCATATTCCATATCCGTTTCTCTTGGATGAATCAGTTTGAATTCTGCATTAGCGGGCGGATTATCAGCCTTCAAAAATCTTATTTCAGATGTAGTTTTGCTGGAAGTTCCCAAAATCAGATATTCTTTGCTCCTCGTTTTGTCAATCCATACCCAA
>JACNFI010000184.1 GCA_014384665.1 Candidatus Cloacimonadota bacterium | reverse complement strand
TAAATTATTTATCTTGATAATAAATTTTTCTCCACTAAGAACCCTTTTAGAAACTGGAACCATTCTCTTATGATATGACTAAATTCCGAGTTCATTTAAGTAATAGAATTATACGCTTGACGTGCAGCCTTTTTGTTTTCTTCTTTCATTCTTGGGATAGCAGAATCAATTCCCTTTTCAACATCATCCATTTCAACCAAACCAGTGATTTTTGCAAAAGCCCCTACAATAGCAGTATTTACAATTGGTGCTGCTCGTGAACCAAGGTGATTTTCAACCGCTATTTTTGTAGCATCTACTGTATAAACTTTGTAATTTTCACCAAAATCGTAGGTCTCAGGCTTTTTATCAGAATTGATTAATATCCAGCCATCTTTTTTCAATCCTTTTGTGACATCAACTACTTCTATTAGAGTCGGGTCTAACACAATTACGCCATCTGGATAGTAAATTTGAGACCGAATCTGCACTGGTTTGTCATCAATTCTGGTAAATGCTTCAACAGGCGCTCCCCTTCTTTCAACACCAAATCTTGGAAATGCTTGAATATATTTACCACCCTGAAAAGCAGCTTCTGCTAAAACTATTGAAGCTTTTACCGCTCCTTGCCCTCCACGACCATGCATACGGATTTCTATCATATCACCTCCCATTATTTTAAAATTATATATTATCCTTATTCTTAAACATAATAACATTTTCGTCTTCTCTGAATTCAATATGGAATCTGGCAAATATATCCAATCTGCCAAGAATTAAAGGTTTTGAACGAAAATTTCATAGTCATAATATCATTAGTTCATTTTCGGGAACTTTTGCAAAGGTAGGTTCTTTATGGATATTCAATGACTTCCTATATACTTTCTCAAACTTCTTCCCATGTGCTACAATCCTATCATTTACAAGGGCAATATATTCTCCTTTATATTTGTTAAAATTAAGAGGATGTATAAATGACCATATTTCACCTTTTACTTCCTGGTGTACTTTCATATCTTTTCCTATAAATATTTTAATACTAAATATTTAATTATATAAAGATTCTTTGTCAATTATTTTGACAAAAAATTCTCAAAATACAATTTTTAAGAAAATAAATTTTAGAAGAAATATTATGATAAATGCAAGAAGAAAATATAAAAGAAAAAAACCGAAGAAAAATAAAAAATCCTTTTCATTCAAAACTTTCCTTATCATTGCAGTAATTATAATTGTTGCCTTCTTTGTCTGGCAGTTAGTAGTAAACATCTCTCAAAAGGAAAAGAAAGAACCTACATTCATAATCAAAGAAATACCAGAGGAGAAGGAAAAAATTCCTGTAGAAATCGAAAAAGGTGCTGTTGAATCTGCAATTAACTATGCTCTACAAAGGTTAGAAATACCAGAAGAATTTATAAAAACATATTCAAAGAGAAATAAAATTTGCAAAGACATTATTATTGATATAAACCAGCTCAGTCTGACTATTGCAAATATCTTCATAACCGATAAGGTTGAAGAGGTGGGTGGACAGGTTATTAGTGTTGAAGAGAGTAAAGATGGAAATTCTATTGAAATGAAAATTTTTGACCCTATAATCAAACAGTATTACATACTGAAAATCAAAAATGATACAAATAATTTATATGAAAAAATCATTAAATTATCAGTAATTATAGACGATTTTGGCTATTTTTCCGGTGAACTATTAGACGAATTTCTTGCGTTGGATAAAAGTATTACATTTTCCATTCTGCCCGAACTTTCTTATAGTCAAGAAGTAATGCAAAAGGCATACAATCAAGGGCGGGAAACATTTATTCATATTCCCATGGAACCCATCAGTTATCCTCAAAATGACCCGGGCAAAAATGCTATCTTTGTTCATCTATCAGAAGAGGAAATTGAAAAAAGAGTAAAAAAATATATCAAAAATCTGCCTCTATGTATTGGAGGAAATAATCACATGGGGTCACTTGCAACGCAACATAGAGATGTTATGATGCCTGTTTTGAAAATTATGAAAGAGAACAATCTCATTTTTGTGGATAGCAAAACAACTCCAAAAAGTATTGCAAACTCATTGGCAAAAGAAATGGGAATCCCAACATATCAGAGGGACCTCTTTTTAGACCCTGACGAAATCAAACAAAATAGAGTTGAAATAATTACCAAAAAAATACTTAAATATTCAGAAGGTCAAAACAAAATAGTCGCAATTACACATTGTAATAGAAAAAGTCTGGATGAGTTGAAACAAATTCTCAAAAATGTTTCTGACTCATCTGCCAGTACCCGATTTATCCCTGATACATCGGGTTCTCGGAGTTGGCGGATTAAACTCATTCCTATCTCTGAAATTCTCATGCCAGAGGAATATGTATTGTGAACTTATTAAATTCAATCATTTTAGGAATAATTCAGGGTTTAACGGAATTCCTTCCTGTAAGTAGTTCTGGGCATCTGGTCATATTCCAAAAATTATTAAATTTCAATGAACCCGGGATAATTTTTGAGGTTGTTGTTCATCTTGCTACACTTTTGGCTGTTATTATCTATTTCAGGAAGGATGTCCTAAAACTTATTATCGCCATCTTTAATTGGAAAAAGAACAGAACCACAGAAATCAAATCTTACCAACACCTTCTGCTCTTTTTGATTATAGCTTCTCTGGTTACTGGGGTTATCGGATTCACTTTCAAGGACATTCTGGAATCCTTTTTTGATAACCTATTTTTAGTAGGCATAATGCTAATGGTAACAGGATTGATATTATTTATTTCTGATAAGTTTAAAAATAATAAAAGAGAAGAATTGAATATACCCGCATCGCTTATTATTGGTTTCGCACAAAGCATTGCAATCATTCCAGGCATTTCACGTACGGGTGCTACAATTACAGCAGGTATTTTTTCAGGTATGAAAAGAGAACTTGCAACAAAATTTTCTTTCTTACTCTCAATACCTGCAATATTAGGAACAGGGCTTTTGAAATTCAAAGAATTTAATCAAGTTGCACACTCAGATGGTTTAGGGTTCTCTTATTTAATAGCAGGAATCACTGCTGCAATAGTAGGTTATTTTGCCATTGCAATTTTAATAAAACTAATTAAAAAAGCCAGGCTGTTCTACTTTTCCATTTATTGCTGGATAGTTGGGTTGATAACAATATTCGTGATTTTGTAAATGGACATAAAAAAATCCATAGAAGTATTAATATTTGCTTCAGATAAACCAATTACTCTTGAAGAAATTGCGAATTATACAGATATTGAAGACCAAAAGGCAATTGAAAATATTATAACAGAATTGAATAATTCATATCAAGAAACAGAGCGTTCATTCTGTATTAGAAAAGTTGCAGGTGGTTATCAATTTGCAACCAATAAAGAATTCTATACGATTATAGAAAAGCTTTACAAAGACCAGAAAAAAATCAATATATCAAATTCAGCAATGGAAGTCTTGGCAATTGTTGCATATAATCAACCTGTAACTCGTGCAAAAGTTGATGCTATAAGAGGAGTAAATTCTCAATATCATTTACATAATTTATTGGAAGTAAGATTAATTAAAATTACTGGTAGATTAAAAAGATTGGGAAGGCCAATTTTATATGGAATAACAAAAGAATTCTTAAAATTCTTTGGAATAAATGATATTCAGGACCTGCCAAATTTACACCAGATTAAAGAAATTACAGAAACTAATATTAGAAAGCCACAAAAGATTTCAAAAAAGGATTGACAATTGACTATTGACAATTGACGATTGACAATTGACAATAGAAAATTAAATGATGAATGAAAAAGAATTAAAGGATCGAACTAAAAAGTTTGCACATCGTTGTGTGAAATTGAGCATAGCTTTACCTAACACCTATTCAGGAAATCATATTAAAGGTCAATTGATCAGGTGTTCTACTTCTGTTGCTGCAAACTATCGAGCTGCATGTATAGCACATTCAAAAGCAAGCTTTATCTCAAAATTAAGTATTGTTATAGAAGAGGTAGATGAAGTATGCTTTTGGTTGGAGTTCATAATAGATGAACAATTATTAATCAAGAAATTAATCATCCCTTTATTTAAAGAAGCTGAAGAATTACTATCCATTTTTATTAAATCTAGAAAAACAGCAAGAAAAAACCTATAATGTCGTCTATTATAAATTGTCAATTGTCAATAGAAAATAGTAAATTTACAAGATGAAAAGAAAACTAAAATACTTTGACCTATTAAATGAATTAAACGCAGGTAAAATTCACAATATATACTTTTTCACAGAAGAGGAGAGTTTCCTGAAAGATAAGGCATTTAATATACTTCAAGAAAAAATAATTTCTCATAAATATGAGGATTTTAATTTATCTATTTTTTATGGCGAAGAAACCAATGCGAATGAAGTATTTGAAGCGTTACAAACTCCCCCGATTTTATCAGAAAAAAGGTTGGTGGTGTTGCGGAATTTTCAGGAACTCCATATCTCACATAAAAATAAAATTTTAAATTATATTAAACATCCTATACCAGAATCTATCTTTGTTATTGAATCTGGAAAAGTAAATCTCAAAACAGAACTGTATAAAAAATTAGTAAAAGATGTTCCAACTTACTATTTCTATCATCTATATAATGCGGCGGCTGCAATACAATTTCTACAAGGTGAAGCAAAAAATCAGCATAAGTTTTTCCAAAATGAAGCTGCAAATCTGATGGTTGATTATATCGGTTTAAGTTATCAAGATTTAAATAGTGAATTTCAAAAATTGTTGATTCATCTTGGTGAAAAAAATAAGATTTCCGTTGATGATATCAAGACCTGTATTGGATTTTCTAAGAAAAATAATATTTATGAACTGCAAAATACTCTTGCAAAAAAAGATATAAAATCGTCACTTAAAATTTTAGAAAATCTGCTTGATAATAGTGTTTCCGAAGTTTTAATTATTATTATGCTAACAGGATTTTTCAAAACTCTATGGAAAATTTCAGTTCATCAAAAATTAAAAAAACAAAATTCTCAGGAAATTGAAAAAACTTTGAATCTTGGATTTTTTTCAAAGAAATTTATTCCACTTGCAAAAAGGTTTCAAACAAATGACTTTCCAGAAATCTTTCATATTCTTCTAAATGCTGACCAACAACTCAAATCCGCAAGTATCCCCAGAAAAATAATACTTGAAATAATGATTTATAAAATTTGTAGAAATGGCTGAAAACCAGAAATTTAAATCAGGCTTTGTTACAATAATCGGCAAACCAAATGTTGGTAAATCCAGTTTGATGAATTCATTTCTTGGACAAAAACTATCTATCATCACACCAAAGCCACAAACCACAAGACAGAATATTCTTGGCATCTTAACAGAAAAAGATTACCAGATTGTTTTTATTGATACACCCGGTTTTCTGAAACCAAGATATTTACTTCAGGAAAAGATGCAAAAGTCCATCTTAAATTCACTGAAAGATGCGGATATTATAATCTTTATAAGTGATATAGTAACTTTCCCAACTGAATATGATAATCAAGTTTGTGAACTTATTAAAAGAATTAAACTCCCCAGAATTGCTGTCATCAACAAAATTGATTTGGCAAAAAATAATGCTATTGAGAAATCAACTATTACTCTTAAAAAATTCGAATTTGATGGACTATATTTTATTTCAGTTAAAGATGGGATTAATATATCAAATATTAAAAATGAAATTATCAATTTTCTTCCTTACCACCCTCCATATTATCCCAAAGACGATTTATCAACTCAAACAACAAGATTCTTTGCTCAAGAAATAATTAGAGAAAAAATCTTTAAATATTTAAAACAAGAACTGCCTTATTCGTCTGCTGCTACAATTGAACAATTCTCTGAATCCGAAGATAAAGTAGAGATATTTGCTAATATTTATGTTGAGACTAATTCTCAGAAAAAGATAATTATAGGTTCAGGTGGAGAGCTTATAAAGAAAATTCGCCAAGTAGCTGAACGAGATATCCGCTATTTAATTAATAAAAAAGTTAAATTACATCTCTGGATAAAAGTTCGCAAAAATTGGAGAAAGAAGGAAAGAATCTTAAAAGAGTTTGGGTATTAGTTCACCCCGTTAGATATTTATGTTTTTATATAGATATATTATATTATCAGTTAATTGGCTAATATCAAAAGAGAAATATAAATTTTTTCTAATGAATTATCTAACGGGGTAAATTAGGAATAAAAATAATAAAATTCCTTTGTGCTCTTTGTTTGTCCCATGTAATATCCCCCAGATCCGATTTTATCGGGACTTCGTCTCAGAGCTAGCAGACTGTTTATTAAAACACCATTAAAAATGGTGTTAGGATCGTTTCAATGTAATTGTAATTCGTAATTTTACATTTATATTTGTGTCCCTGCGGACGCGGGGATTGTGTCCATTCTCCATAATAGTAGAACTGCTACTGCGAAGGATGAACCTTTGTGGTTAGAATGGATTTTCATATGAACATATATGCCAGCAGGCTATCACAAAGGATTATGAAAATTATTAAGGATTTAAAATAGTTTAATTTTATGAATAAAATATTGTTCGTGTTAGTTCGTGTGGTTCGTGGCAAAAAAAGGATTTTCAGATGAAAGATAACTATTTTATAGCAATTGCAGGAAACATAGGCGTTGGTAAAACAACTATGACAAAACTTATAAGTGAAAAACTTGGTTGGCAAGCATTTTACGAACCGGTTATTGAAAATCCATATCTTGATGATTTCTATGAAGATATGAGTAAATGGAGCTTTCACCTTCAAGTATATTTCCTATCTAAAAGGTTTGAAATACAAAAAATGATTTTTGAGAATAATATCTCCTGCGTTCAAGACCGTACAATTTATGAAGATGCTGAGATTTTTGCTCGCACCTTGCATAGACAAGGATTTATGAATGAACGAGATTTTGATAATTATCAAGAGCTTTTCAAAAATATGACTTATTACCTTCGTGCACCAAACCTGATTGTATATCTTCGAGCAAGTTTAGATGAACTGCTTTTACGAATCAAACAGCGAGGAAGAGAAAGCGAAAAAACTATTTCTCCAGAATATCTTGGGGAGTTAAATCATGCTTATGAGAACTGGATTCCTCGTGCAAAGAAAATAACCCAGGTATTGGTCATAGATACTAATTACTATACTCAGCCTGAAATAGAAGCACAAGCAGAAATAATCATCCATAAGATAGAGGAGTTTTGTCCACCTTCTGTGTTTGAAAGGTAGAATCACAACCTTGCTAAGATTCGGAGACAATAAAAGAGTTTAAATTTTAAACAGGGATACCCCAAAATTTTATTATAAACTTCAGCAATAGCCTATAAATGAAAGTACTGTGGATGATTTGAGTTGGAAATTTGATTATACAAGAAACCCACAAATTCATTTGTGGGATTAAAAGTTCAAAGAGGTTTACAACTGTTTCAACAGTTTCTCTAAATAAATAACTCAAGTTTCGCAGGTGGCAGACGGAATAGAGTTCATGTTACCCTGAAATAGCAAGCCCTCCTTCACATGGTTTCGGTGGGCAAGCAGAAGAACACCCCGATTCCTGTCCCCGATTAAATCGGGGATCGTCAGGAACGGGCTTAATCGGGGCTGATTTTTGTTGTTTATTTGATCTTTATTTTTAAGAATGAAATATTCGTCTTATTAGTGTCTACCCCGTTGATAATACTATCTACGGGGTTTACCTGCCTTATCTTCGTTTATCTGAGGTGGATTAAAATTGTAACACGCTTCTCTGAAGCGTCTGTCAGCTGGTCTGGGCGCCCGAGCCTGAAAGGAGCTCTGCTCCATATTATGAACCAGAGATTCATAATACAGACGGAACAGTCCCCGCGGACGCGGGGATCCGTGTTACAGAGGGAATAGAGTTACCAAGTGCGAAACTTGAGTAAATAAAAAACCATTGAAATGGTTAATAGAAGTGCATTTGTTCTATTTTCCCCACGAATGATCCCCAATTCCTGTCCCCGATTAAATCGGGGATCGTCAGGAACGGGCTTAATTGGGGACAAAATCTAAATTTTGATACCGACCTGTCGGGAAAAATAAAGACCTGTTCTAATAAAGATACTCAGGACGGGATTTTTTATTTATATCAATCTTACATTTCCAACTTTTATTGACATAAAATTTCAGTATTTTTATTTTTGAAAAAAATAAAACAATTGAGGTGACAATGAAAAAACTACTTTCAGGTAATGAAGCTGTTGCAAGGGGAATTTACGAAGCAGGTGTGAAATTTGCATCCGCATATCCGGGAACTCCAAGCACAGAAATTCTTGAAAATGTAGTTCAATACAAAAATGATGTACATTGTGAATGGGCTCCAAATGAAAAGGTTGCTGTAGAATCTGCAATTGGTGCTTCTATGGGTGGAGTTCGCTCAGTGGCAGCTATGAAACATGTGGGCTTAAATGTTGCAGCTGACCCGCTTTTCAGTATGGCATATATTGGTTCAAATGGTGGAATTGTCATCATTACTGCTGATGAACCAAGTATGCATTCATCTCAAAACGAGCAGGATAATCGTCATTATGCCCGTGCTGCAAAAATTCCGTGCATTGAACCTTCAGATAGTCAAGAAGCTAAGGACTTTATTATATCTGCCTTTGAAATAAGCGAAAAGTTTGATACACCTGTCCTATTCAGAATGACAACCAGAATCTGTCATTCAAAAAGTATTGTTGAATTTGGAAAAAGAAAAGAGAAAAAATCAAAAGGATTTACAAGAGATTTTCAAAAATATGTGATTCTACCTGCAAACGCCAGAAAATTGCATCTCAAAGTTGAAGAAAGACTAAAAAAATTAGAAGAATATGGATATGATTGTCCTTTGAATAAAATAGAAGTGAATGATACAAAGATTGGAATAATTACAAGCTGTATTGCGTATCAATATGCAAAAGAGATATTTCCAAACGCTTCCATACTGAAATTGGGTCTATCCTTTCCAATGCCTAAAAAACTTATCAAAAAATTTGCAAATAAGGTTGAAACTTTGTATGTTATAGAAGAATTAGAACCATTCGTAGAAGAACAGATTAAAGCAATGGGAATTAAAGTAATCGGCAAGGATAAATTGCCAATTACTTATGAATTCAATACAAATGTTATTGAAGAAAGCCTGTTAAACAAAAAATCTTATAAGGAAATCAAAGTTGAAAACTTACCTCCCCGACCACCTGTATTATGCCCCGGATGTCCGCATAGAGCTGTTTTCTATATACTTAGTAAACTAAATGTTCATGTGACAGGTGATATTGGCTGCTATACTCTTGGTGCATTACCTCCATTTTTAGCATTACATACCTGCGTTTGTATGGGAGCAAGCATTGGAAGTGCTTACGGAATTGAAAGAGCAATGGAACAGGACCCTACTGGAAAAGTTGTAGCAGTTATAGGAGACTCAACTTTTGTCCATTCCGGTATTACTGAACTTATTAATATTGTTTATAATAAAGGCATATCAACTGTGTGCATTATGGATAACAGCATCACAGCAATGACTGGACATCAGGACCATCCTGGCACAGGAAAAACTTTGATGGGTAAAAAAACACATAAATTGGACTTAGTTAAATTGGTTGAATCCTGTGGAATTAAAAAAGAAAATATCCGTCCTGTAAGTGCATTTAACACAAAGGAACTGATGAAGGTTTTCAAAGAAGAACTTGCGAAAAGTGAGCCGTCGGTAATTATTACTCAAGGACCTTGCATTTTTATTGAACCAAAAGATAAAAAATGGAAATTATTTGAAGTTAAGGCAGAAAAATGCAAAGTAGCCTGCAGTGCTTGTTTAAAAGTTGGTTGTCCTGCTATTTATAATGATGAAAATGGCAAAGCAGTGATTGACCCAATGTTCTGTCTCGGATGTACAGTTTGTGCTCAGGTTTGTCCATTTGATGCAATTATTGAAGTAGAAAGGTAAAAAAAATAGAGGTTGAATCTGGAAATATAAAAAGCATAAAATATAGGATAAAGAAAAAAATATGAATATTAATGGACATCTCAAAAAAGCAAATGAAATAAAAAGAAGTTTAAATAAACTACTTCCTGACCCAAAAGGAGAAAATGTTATCGCTGTGGTTGAACTTATATATGGAGTTTTGATTCACTTAATTGCCTTTGGTATGGAAAAAAGGTATCAACGACATATTGATACCCATGTAGGTTTACCAAAAGAATTGCGAAAGGTTGGAGAGAATGAGATAGCTGAGATATTTGAGGAAATTGATACATTTAGGGCTGGTAGATGGTATGGGGCAAAAGGGAATGGCGAGATAGTTAAAAGATCTTTAAATTGTTTAGAGAAAGTTGAAATATGGGCAAGAGAGAAATAGCCAGAATTTTTAAACCACCTGTTATAGATTTTATTGCGCAAGCATCGGAAATCCCTAACTTGGTTTGTGCAATACTGTTTGGTTCTGTAGTGACAGGGGACATATCAAAAAAGAGTGACATTGATGTATTACTTCTATTTGATTGTGACCACAATCCAGAACTTGGAGAGGAAATGAAAACTGCCGTTCAAATTGCTGGAAAGATTTGTGCTAAACATAATCTGGCTCATATATTCTCATTTGTAATACAAAATAAGCGAAAAATGAAAGAAATAGATGCAGATTTCCTTTGGAATGTATGCCAGGAAGGTATTGTTATTTGGGGGCTACCTAAAATTGTTCTTGCTCGCAAACCCAATCCGAATTTAATACCTTTATCACTTATTTCATATTCGGTAAGTGAATTACCAAATAAGAATAAGAGAGCAGTATTTCGTGCTCTTTATGGAAATGGCAAAAATAAAAAAGGGTTAATAGACAAAAGAAATGAAAGATTGGGAAGAGGCACTCTGCTGGTCACTTCTGATAAATTTGAAGATATAAAGAACATTTTTGATAAATTTGGAGTAAAGGTTTTTTCTATTAAAAAATTGTGGGGGCATTACCCGCCGGTTGGTACATTGTCACCCTAGTGACAAAAAAGTCACTTATTCTATGTTTTTGTCACTATAATGACAAAGAATAAAACATAAAGGATTCAAAAATGAAAAAGGATAAAATTAATGTTTTGATTTGTGGAGTTGGTGGGCAGGGAATTTTACTTGCTAGTGAGATTCTCTCTGAAGTATTTATAAAAGCTGGATACGATGTAAAGAAAAGTGAGATACATGGCATGTCACAGCGAGGTGGAAGTGTAGAAAGTCATGTTCGGGCTGGCAAAAAGGTTCATTCGCCACTGATTAAAAAAGGTGAAGCAGATTTCATTCTTGCTTTTGAAAGTATGGAAGGACTTCGCTATCTTGAATATCTATCATCAGAAGGAAAACTAATTCGGAATACCCAAAAAATCATACCACTTACTGTAACTATTGGTAATGCAGAGTATCCAGATAATCCAGAAAAAATTGCAAAAGATAATGGGATTGATACTGTTTCTATAAATGCTATAAAAATTGCCAAAGATTTAGGAAGCGATAAGGTTGTGAATATCATTTTGCTCGGCGTATTAGCACAATATTTAGGTGACTTGTCCGCCCCCTTGCGGATTGACAGAAAAATCTGGGATGATGTAATAGTTGATTGGATGAATGTAAAAAAACTTTCTCCAAAAATAATGGAGATAAATAAAAAGGCTTTTGAAAGAGGATACAATTCAACAGCTTAAGACTGGGTATTTTATAATAATTAAGTAAGTAAAAAATATGAAATCCACCAAAAATATCCTGAAAGAATTCAAAAAATTTATTAAACAAGAAGATTTAATCCAACAAGATGATAAACTGCTCATCGGAATTTCCGGCGGAATTGACTCCACTATTCTGCTTTATCTGATAAGAAAAATCTCAGCAGAATATAACCTGACAATACTTGCTGTGCATATAAATTATCATCTGCGCGGAAAGGAATCTGACGAGAACGAAAAATTTGTAAGAAATTTTTGTCATAAATTGGGTATCCCACTTATTATACAACATATAACAATCAAAGAAAAATCTAATTTAGAAAACCAAGCAAGAAGAATCAGATTTCGTATCTTTAGAGGTCTTTTGCAAAAATATGATTTTAATAAAATTGTTTTAGGACATAACAAAAACGACCAAGCAGAAACTCTTCTTCTCCATCTCTTCCGTGGTAGTGGTATTAGTGGATTGAAAGGAATGTTATCACATTCTCGTAATATTATTAGGCCCATACTGAACTTTTCAAGAAATGAACTCTATGAATTCGCAAAGCAGACAAATATTAAATACTCTCAAGATTCTTCCAATTTTAGCCTTAATTTTGACAGAAACAAGATTCGGCAAACTATTATCCCAATTGTAGAAACAGAATTAAATCCAAAAGTTATTGATAAAATCTCTGAAAGTGTTCATATCTTCCAGCAAACAGATGCATTTTTACAAAAATATTCTAAAGATGTTTTCCCTGAAATTGTCACAAAACAAGTTAATGAGAATTATAAAATAGATTTGAATATAATTAAAAATAAAGAGATTTTACTTTTTTATGTGTTCAGGCAGGTATTTGGTCTTCTTAGTGGTTCAGAAAAAGGTTTCTTCACTGTCCATTTCCAGGAAATTATTAATTTGATAAAGAAACCAGGAAGTATGTATATCCAATTACCACGAAACATATTTGTAATAAAGGAACCAGGCTTTCTGAAATTCTCAAAAAAATCACCAGTTTCTGAAATCAGCAATTTAACCAGAAAAATAAAAAGAGCCTCCCGTAGTATTTGTTTTGAGAACAATTATATTTCAACTTATGAGGTAAAAACCCTTCCTTTACACGGTTTCCACTTCACTCATAAGAATATATGTTATATAGACCAGGATAAAATAAAATTTCCGCTTACTATCAGACATTATCAGCCAGGAGATAGATTTAGACCTCTGGGAATGAAATATAATAAAAAACTTAAGGACTTCTTTATTGATTCAAAGATACCAAGATTTGAGCGTAGAGAAAAGGTCATTATTGAAGACCAAAACCAGATAATATGGATTGCAAAAATCCGTATAAATGATAATGTTAAAATTACTCCTAAAACACAACATGTTTTAAGAATAAAAATTATAAAGAAGTTGCGTTATTATCGTAAAGCAAGAAGAATTAACAAATAAAGATTGACAAATTATAACTTCCGAATTCTGTATTGTCAAATAAGAATGTAGTTCTAATATCTCGTTTAATATATTACATTTTCACCCTTCGTCCGTCAGCTGACGGGCTATGGAGAACTGGCTATTAATGGCAAGAATTTTGAAAATTTGAAAAAAATATTAAATACTTTACAAAATAAATTTTGAACTATATTTTAAGTTAGAGTTATGAAAAAAGATATAGAAAAAATTCTAATTTCAAAAGATGAGATACAGAGAAAAATAAAAGAATTGGGTGCTCAAATCTCAAGAGATTACAAAGGAAAAATGCCTATTCTTATAGGTATTCTTAAAGGTGGAGTGATCTTTCTTGTAGATTTAATGCACAATATTAATATTCCAATAGAGATAGAATTCCTTGGTGTGGCAAGTTATGGAAGTTCTACACAAAGTTCAGGTATCATAAAATTAACAAAAGATTGTAATTATGACATTTCCGGTAGAGATATTATTTTAGTTGAAGATATTATTGATACAGGTCTTTCACTTAAATATATCATGAATTTATTAAAAAATAAAGAACCTAAATCAATAAAAATTTGTGTACTTCTTGATAAACTTGAAGCTCATAAACAAGATATAAAAATTGACTATAAAGGGTTTACTGTGCCAAATAAATTTATTGTTGGATATGGTCTTGATTATAAAGAAAAGTATAGAAACTTGCCTTTTATTGGTGTTTTGAAAAAGGAGATTTATCAATAATGAATAACAGAAAACCGCAAAAGAGCCCGGATAAGTTCGGGCAAAAAAATAAATTTTCCGGTAAAACACCCAAAGGAAGCTCTTTACTTGTTTGGCTTATAATAATTCTAGCGATTGTTGCCTTTTTCCAATTTTTTTCTGGTGGGCCCAAAGTTAACGATGTTTCCTATTCAGAATTTATTAGTGATATAGAATCTGGGGCTGTCCATGAAATTATATTTAGTGGGAAAGATATAACTTATACTATTGGTAATACTAAAAGACATACAAATATACCTTTTGAAGATGCAGAATTAGTTAAAGATATTGCAGAAAAGCACAAAGAAATTACAATTATTTCAAAAAAACCTTCTATTTTTTCTTCGTTATTGTCTTATCTACTACCTTTTCTTTTATTTATTGGCTTCTGGATTTTTATTATGAGGTCAATGCAAGGAGGTGCTGGCAGAGTATTTAGTTTTGGAAAAAGTCGTGCAAAATTGCTTACTGGAAATCGTTCAAATGTTACTTTCAAAGATGTTGCTGGAGTTGATGAAGCAAAAGAAGAGTTGGAAGAGATTATTGAATTTCTAAAAGAGCCTAAAAAATTTCAAAAGCTTGGTGGTAGAATTCCAAAAGGAGTTATACTTCTTGGTCCTCCGGGAACAGGAAAAACTCTACTTGCAAAAGCTGTAGCAGGTGAAGCAAAAGTTCCTTTCTTTAATATAAGTGGTTCAGACTTTGTTGAAATGTTTGTAGGTGTTGGCGCATCCCGTGTTAGAGACCTTTTTAATCAAGGTAAAAAGAATGCACCTTCTATTATCTTTATTGATGAACTTGATGCGGTTGGCAGACATCGTGGAGCTGGTATTGGTGGTGGTCATGACGAAAGAGAACAGACATTAAACCAACTTTTAGTAGAAATGGATGGGTTTGAACCAAATGAGAGTGTGATTATTATCGCTGCAACGAATAGACCAGATATTCTTGACCCTGCATTACTGCGTCCAGGACGATTTGATAGAAGGGTTGTGGTTGATAGACCTGACATGAGAGGTAGAGAAGGAATATTAAAGGTGCATGTGAAAAAAGTTCCTTTAGCAAAAAATGTAGATTTATCTGTAGTAGCAAAAGGAACCCCAGGATTTTCTGGTGCAGATTTGGCTAATTTGGTTAATGAAGCTGCCCTATGGGGAGCTCGCCAAAGCCATAAAGTAGTTAAGATGGAAGATTTCGAAAATGCCAAAGATAAAGTCATTATGGGTAAAGAAAGAAGAAGTCTGATGCTTACCGAGACAGAAAAAAGAAATTCCGCATTTCATGAATCCGGACATGTTTTGGTAGCTAAATTTATCCCTGGTAGTGATCCAATACACAAAGTTACAATTATACCTCGTGGTCTCTCACTTGGTTCCACGCATCTCCTGCCAATTGATGACCGTCATACCTACTCAAAAAGTTATTGTCAGACAAAAATTGCACATCTGTTAGGAGGAAGAGCTGCGGATGAAATTTCTGGAGGTGAACCTACTACTGGTGCAGGTGATGATATCAAAAAAGCTACCGAACTCGCAAGGAAAATGGTTTGTGAATGGGGTATGAGTGATAAAATTGGACCTATGACCGTTGGCGAAAGAGAAGAAAGTGTGTTTCTGGGTAAAGAGTTTGGAAGACAGGAAAATTATAGCGAAAGTGTTGCTAAACTCATTGATAATGAAATAAAAAAATTTATTGAACAGGGTTATCAAACCTGTAGAAAAATCTTAACTGAAAATGTAAATTTATTAAATAATTTGGCTGAAGCTTTGCTTCAGAAAGAAACCTTAAGTGGAGAAGAGGTTGATAAAATTTATCAAGAATACATAAATCAAAATAAATCAAGTGCTCAATCACAAAGTCATCATCCTCGCGGACGCGGGGACACAAAGAATTAGTATGATTTTTTGTTCCAATAAAAAGTTATCTTGGTGCCTTCGTGTCTTAGTGGCTAAATAATAAACAAGGCAGACCAAAATGATTAAAGGAACGAGTATTATAGGAGTAAAAAAAGGGAATAAAGTTGCAATTGGTGGAGATGGACAGATAACACATGGAGAGACGATATTCAAATCTCATGCACATAAAGTACGGACTTTATATGATGGAAAAGTAATTGCTGGCTTTGCTGGTGCAACTGCTGATGCTTTAACTCTTTTTGAAAGATTCGAAGTTAAACTAAAACAATTTAAGGGCAATTTGATGCGTTCAGCAGTAGAATTGGCAAAAGATTGGAGAACTGATAAAATATTAAGACGTCTCGAAGCTATGATAATTGTTGGCGATAAAAAAAATCTGCTTATAATCTCTGGAAATGGTGATGTTATTGAACCAGATAACAATATTGCTGCTATTGGTTCAGGTGGTCCTTATGCAAAAGCTGCAGCATTAGTGCTAATCAAAAATAAAAATCTTTCACCAAAAGAAATAGTAGAAAAATCACTAGAAATTGCAGCAAATATTTGCATTTATACAAATACTAATAGAATAATTGAGGAACTATAATTATGGAAATGAAAGAACTTACGCCTAAACAGATTGTAAAAGAACTAAACAAATATATCATTAGTCAGGACAAGGCAAAAAAAGCAGTTGCAATAGCCCTTCGTAATCGCTGGCGACGACAAAATGTTCCTGAAGATTTACGGGATGAAATTTTACCAAACAATATCATTCTAATTGGCCCTACAGGTGTTGGCAAAACAGAAATTTCACGACGACTTTCAAACCTTGTAAATGCTCCATTCATCAAAATTGAGGCATCAAAGTTTACAGAAGTAGGTTATGTTGGCAGAGATGTAGAGTCAATCATTCGTGAACTTGTAAACCTTGCTGTAAGTCAAGTAAGAGAAGAGATGATTAGTGCTGTAGAAGAGCAAGCAAGAAAACGGGCTGAAGAAAGGGTGCTTGACCTCCTGTTTCCACCTATCAAAAGAAGAAGAAAAGCAAACCTAACATACGAACAGAAGCGTCAAGAAAGATTAGAATATGAAGAGGTAAAAAGTAAACAAAATCAAACCAGAGAAAAACTCCGAAAAATGCTTCATAAAGGCTCTCTGGATGAAAGGGTTGTAGAAGTCAAAATTGATGAATTGCCTGAACCAAGAGTTGAAATCTTCTCAAGCATGGGATTGGACAGTTTTGATATCAATATGGGTGAAATATTAGCAGGATTTATGCCCGGGCAGTTGAGTAAACGAAAAGAGATGAAAGTAAGCGAAGCAATTGATTTCCTTTTCTATTCCGAATCCAAAAAATTGGTTGATATGAATGAAGTAAAAGAAACTGCTATTAACAGAGTTGAGGAAAATGGAATTGTTTTTCTCGATGAGATTGATAAAATCGCTGGAGGAAAATCTAAATCAGGTCCTGATGTTTCCAGAGAAGGTGTGCAAAGAGACCTCCTGCCTATTATTGAAGGAACAAATGTGCCTACAAAATATGGAATGGTAGACACAACACATGTTCTTTTTATAGCTTCCGGAGCCTTTCATGTTTCTAAACCTTCTGACCTGATACCTGAACTGCAAGGAAGATTTCCAATAAGAGTAGAATTACAAAGTCTTACAAAAGAGGATTTTGCAAAAATTTTAATATTACCAAAAAATGCACTTATAAAACAATATACTGCTTTAATGAAAACCGAAGGTGTGGATGTTAGTTTTACCAAAGGGGCAATCAAAGAAATTTCCAACTATGCTGCAATGGCTAATAATAAAATGGAAGATATTGGAGCAAGAAGACTCCATACAATTATGACAATTCTTCTAGAAAAATATCTATATGAACTTCCTAATCCTGAATGCAGCAAAATAAAAGTTACTAAAGAGGATGTAAGTAAAATACTTGAAAAGATTATTACGGACGAGGATTTAACAAAATATATTCTTTAATTAAAAAATATTAGATAGAATTTAAAAAATCTTACAACAAATCTTAAACATAAAGTAAAAAGGGGATGAAAACATTATAAAGAGATTAATAATCATTTCAAACAGGTTACCAGTTAATATTGAAAAAAGGAAAGGAAATTTGCACTTTCGCCAAAGTATTGGTGGCTTAGCAACAGGTCTGGGTTCATTCTATAAATCTTATAATAGTATATGGATGGGCTGGTGTGGTATACCATCTGAGAGACTGAATGTGGAGGAAAAGAAGGAGATAGAAGCAAAATTGATGAAAGATTTTGCCAGCTATCCTATATTTTTATCCAAAGGAGATATTGAGAGATATTATCGTGGATTTTGTAATGAAACTATTTGGCCACTTTTTCATTGTTTTACTCAATATGTCGTTTATGATAAGAGGTTATGGGAATCTTACAAATCTGTAAATAGACATTTTCGCGATGCAATCTTAAAAATCGCAACCCCAGATGATATTATCTGGATTCAAGACTATCATCTTATGATTCTTCCTAAATTTATACGAGAGAAAATGTATAATGCAAAAGTAGGTTTTTTCCTTCATATACCCTTTCCTCCTTTTGAGATATTTCATCTACTTCCATGGCGAAAGGAAATTTTAGAAAGCCTTTTGGATGCTGACTTGGTTGGATTTCATACATACGATTATGTCCATCATTTTCTTGAGAGTATTCATCGTACTTTAGGGTATGACCACACAATTGGTCAAATCACTACTGAAGAGAGAATGGTGAAGGTTGATAGCTTTCCTATGGGAATTGATTATAGTCAATATGCCGGTGCTGTAGATATTCCAGAAGTGAAGAAGAAGTCTAAAAAAATTCGTA
Source organism: Candidatus Cloacimonadota bacterium (assembly GCA_014384665.1). Lineage (GTDB taxonomy): Bacteria > Cloacimonadota > Cloacimonadia > JGIOTU-2 > JGIOTU-2 > JACNFI01. The sequence goes on along the minus strand of JACNFI010000184.1, from coordinate 3,354 downwards.
AAAAAGTGGGTGACCAGAAAATAATTATATCTATTGATAGGTTGGATTATACAAAAGGTATACTTCAACGAATGGAAGCGTTTGACTCCTTTCTTGAGAATAATCCAGAATATAAGGAGAAAGTCACTCTTATCCATGCATCAGCCCCTTCACGAACAAAAGTGGAGCACTATAAATTACTGAAAAAACAAGTAGATGAACTTGTTGGCAGAATTAACGGAAGGCATAGTACAATTGGATGGACACCAATCTGGTATCTCTACCGTTCCTTACCTTTTAATGATATAACTGCTCTATATAATGTGGCTGATGTGGCTCTTGTAACGCCCCTTAAAGATGGAATGAATTTAATAGCTAAAGAGTTTATTGCAACTAAAACTAATGGCAAAGGAGTTTTAATTCTTAGTGAGATGGCAGGAGCAGCAAGAGAGTTAGGAGAAGCAATTATAGTAAATCCAAATGATAAAGAGGAGATTGTGAAATCTTTAAAACTAGCATTAGAGATGTCTGAGGAAGAACAAATAGAAAATAATCGGACAATGCAAAAGAGATTACAAAGATACAATGTTGAGCGATGGGCAAAAGATTTTATGGATGGGCTATCGCAAATTAAAGAAACTCAACAACAACTTCGTGCCAGAAGACTTACTGATAAGATGAAGGTAAAGTTAATTGCTGATTATTCTAAAAGTAATAATCGCCTTTTATTACTAGATTACGATGGAACTCTTGTTCCTTTTACAGCAAGACCTGAAAAAGCAAATCCAGATAATGAACTTCTAATGATACTTGAATCTCTCAGCCTTGATACAAAAAATGAAGTGGTAATCATAAGTGGACGAGATAAGCAGACATTAGAGAAATGGTTTAGCAAGATAAGTGTTGGATTAATTGCTGAACATGGTGCCTGGGTCAAAGAAAAGGATAAAGATTGGGAAACTATTGAGCCTCTAAAAAACAACTGGAAAGAAAAAATACTGCCAATTCTTGAATATTATGTTGATAGAACTCCTGGTGCTTTCATTGAAGAGAAGGAATTCTCTCTTGTATGGCATTATCGCCAAATTGATAATAAATTAGCTTTAGTAAGAAATATGGAACTAAAAGATGCTCTCCTGAGTCTTACTGACAACCTTAATCTTGGTGTTTTAGAAGGAAATAAAATAATTGAAATCAAAAAAGTTGGAATAAACAAAGGACGAGCAGCATTGAAATGGAATTCTCCGAGTAATCCTTTGGAAAATAAAGATTGGAATTTCATCTTAGCAATAGGAGACGATGTTACTGATGAAGATGTTTTTAACATCCTTCCTAAATCAGCATATTCTATTAAGGTTGGGTTGACACACTCTCAAGCCAGGTTTAACCTGGATTCTGTAAAGAGTGTAAAATTATTAATTAAAGAATTAATTTCGTAAAGCGAAGACCGTAGAGCGTGAAGCGTAAAGCAAGAAGCGACAAATTTCCAAACTTTTTGTTCTATACTCTCTAAAAATACGCTCTCCGCTTTTCGCTCTCCGCTCTACGAACTGAGATAATACTATGCGTAAATTAGAAGATTATATCGGAATTGTGGGAGATGAAGTTATATCAAATATTTACATGAATGCAAAAAAAATATATGGAAAGCATATACTACATATCAATTCCACTTACCAAGGTGGCGGCGTTTCAGAAATGCTTGTTTCACTCGTGCCATTAATGAATAACATTGGACTGGATGCAGGTTGGAGAATACTACACGGAAGTCCGGACTTTTTTATGATAACCAAAAAGTTCCACAATGGGCTTCAGGGTGCAAAGATAAACTTATCAGATTTGAAAAAAAGCTTATATACACAAACGAATGAGAATTTTTCCACTTTTACACACATAGATCACGATTGCGTGATAATTCACGACCCCCAACCTCTTCCTCTTATAAGATTTTATAGGAAACAACAACCCTGGATTTGGCGATGCCATATTGATCTTTCTGATCCTCAAAATGATCTTTGGAATTTTCTTAAAAATTTTATGCTTAAATATGATGTTATTATTTCTTCAAGTGAAAAATATAAAAAAGCTAATCTCCCGGTAGAACAAAGAATTATTTGTCCTGCAATTGACCCAATTTCTTTAAAAAATAAGGAACTTTCTGAAAAAGATATCTTAAAATTCATTAAAAAAGCCCGTATCCCAACTGACAAACCTATAATCACTCAAGTTTCGCGAATGGATCCATGGAAGGACCCAGAAGGCCTACTAGAAGTATTTAATCTTGTAAAAGAGAAAATAGATTGTAGACTAGTTTATTGTTATAATACCGCTCCAGATGATCCGGAGGGTACGACAATATACTCAAGAGTATATCGAAAAGCAAAGAAACTGATAGAAAAAGGTGATGTAATATTTGTTGTTGGTAACAATGATGTTCTGGTAAATGCTGTACAAAGATTCTCTGCAGTAATTGTTCAAAAATCCATAAGAGAAGGATTCTGTCTTGCAGTCACTGAAGCGCTCTGGAAAAAGAAACCTGTTGTTGCATCTAATGTTGGTGGAATACCTGCTCAAATAAAAGATGGAGAAAATGGCTTTTTACTTGAGCACACGGACATAAAAGGATTTGCAGATAAAATTATTAGAATTTTACAAAACCCAAAATTGAGCACAGAACTTGGAGAAAAAGGCAAAGAATTCGTAAGGAAAAAATTTCTTATCACAAGACTTTTGTCAGATTATTTAGACTTGATGAATGATGTATTAAACTGATTTTTACCTATAAACAAAAAAGGTCAGTTCAATCAGCTTGGTTTTTCCCCCCTATAAATCCAATTCAACATAATATTTTTTAAAGGATTACTTTTTGAGGTACATTCTAATTATTGTAGAAAAATTGTTTTTCAATAAAAATTTACAAATACTATGAGATGTTTTCCATAGCAATTTTGCTGTGGTAATTTTGTAAAATATCCACATTATTAAAAAAATATAGAAGATTAATTGTTGGCTAAAGGATTCACAAATAAGATGAGATATGCGAAATAGAAAATAAAAATCAAGTTGTCATTCTGAGTGAAACGAGCCCCAGATTAATTCCGTTCCTGACGAGCTCAGTAATCGAGGGTCATAATTGCAATATAGATATGAGTTAGAAATTCTTCATCCCGATTAATCGGGAAATGACAAATTGCTTTTAAAATTTTCTGAATTGACATATTATGCAGAACTCATTAATCACAAATAAAGTAAAAGGATAAATCAGAATAAAACAAAAATCCAAATGGATAATTATTCTAATCGTTATTTTAGGTTTATTCTCTGCGAGTACAATCTACTGATACATCAGGATTTTATTCCTACACCTAAATCTCT
>JACNFI010000183.1:2334-4217 GCA_014384665.1 Candidatus Cloacimonadota bacterium | reverse complement strand
GTTCTATGAACTTACGATAACTAATGACAACGAATTAGATTCTGAAATTGAGCATAATATACAGATTATAATAAGCGATGTATATGGAAACGAACCTGATAACGCTGAACTTACATTTAATATAGATGCTACACCACCAATTATTGTAGTTAATAGTCCTGACAGTGAATTTCTTAGTTCATCTACAATATTTGAAGCAACTATTACTGATGATGAGACCTCCATTAATAATGAAACTGTTACATTAAGATTGGAAAATTCAGAAGATTCAACATTATTTGTAGAAAAAGATTACGATCTTCTTACTGTGATTGGCTCTACTTACAGTTATCAATTTACCCTTTTGGATTTATTGAATATTCAAGGAGATGAACTTAGCAATATTGATGCTATCTGGACTGCATCTAATATGATTGGCGAAGAAAATATAAACGAATCTTCTTATGTTGTTGATGTAAGACCCCCGGACTATACTGAAAATGTACCGCTTCCAGATGGTACTTATGAATATGGAGAACAAGTAGTTCTTGATGTATCTTATGAAGATAGTGCTGGAACATGGGAATATGGTGGAAATACTTATTATTCAGGTGCATCCGGTATTGATGAAGACAATGTGGTTATTTATCTTAATGGAGAACCAGTTCTTGGTAGAAATACGAATGTCAGCAACTTGAAAGCTATTAAACATATTAGAAGTATTCAAAGCATTAAAGATGTTGTGGGCACTCAAGGATCTAGAGATAATAATATATTCCATATTTGGGATGACCTTGAACCTGGTGAATATACTGGTTATGTGCATATCCCAGATATGGTAGGAAATGTTACAGATGTTCCATTTGCTTTTACAATTTTAGCTCCTGGACCTACTATTGAATTTGACCCATTTGCAGGTGGCTACTGGTTTAATCCAAGCCTAAATGATAATCCATTTACATTTACAGTATATACTACTCAAGGTGCTATTCTTGCAGATGATGGAGTAGTGGTTAATTTCTATGAAGAACCTAATTATATACTATTACAGGGCCCGATGACAGTTCCATTTACTGAAATCATTCCTGGAGAATATAGTGTTGAAGTTTATTTGGGTTCAGATTTAGTATCTGATGATGCAATAGCAGTAATTCTTAATGTTACTGCAACAACTACTACTGGTGATAGCACTACCTCTAATCAGTCTTATGGTGTTGATATTTATCCTCCTGAAATAGACTTTGCCAACGCTGTATTACCAGATCCATTAGTTGAACTTGGTGATGAAGTTAATATCAGTGTATCTTATGAAGATAATCTGAGTGGAATCGATACAGATAATGTAACTGTTTATCTTAATGGAATTGCTCAGGCGGCAATTGTAACCGAAGGCAATGTAATGTGCACTTTGGAGATAATAGAAATTGGTAATTATACACTTGTAGTTTCTGTTCCGGATATGGTGAGTAATGTAGAAACATTAGAATATTCATTTGTAGTAGGTGTTACACCGAATATAGTAGTTGATCCTTACGGTGGTGGATACTGGTTGAATCCTGAACTAATTAGTGAACCATTTACCTTTACTGTTTTAGATAATGATGGTAATGCAATACCTAATTGTGAAGTTGTAGTTAATTTCTATGATGATTTGGATTCATTATTACAGGGTCCGACAGCTCCAAGCGGAAGCAATGGTGAATATAGTGTTGAATTTGTTGCAAATGTTCCTGAAAGTTCTGATGAATTACAGTTAGAAGTTATTGCAGAAGCTGGTTTTGTGACAGAATACACTCAAATCTTCTCAATTGACAGAGATGCTCCTGTAATAGACTTTGCCAACGCTGTATTACCAGATCCATTAGTTGAACTTGGTGATGAAGTTAATATCAGTGTATCTTATG